>JBDGUY010000035.1:0-13264 GCA_039585935.1 Gemmatimonadota bacterium | reverse complement strand
GCCTGGCAGCCGCCTCCCGCCCCGGAGATCGAAGCGCGTTCGGCGATCACCGCGCCTACCCCGCCCGCAACCAGCATCGCGTCGATCAGCTGGTCCTCGGACCATCCCCGTGATTCCTGCAGGGTGAGGAGCACGGCCGGGACGACACCCGCGGCACCCGCCGTAGGAGTGGCCATGATCAACCCCATACGCGCATTCACTTCGAGCGTCGCGATCGCTCTCGCTAGCACTGCCGTGAATGTCGGGCCGAGCAACTCCGGCCCCCCTTCACCGAGCCTGCGCGCTCTTCCTCCCGTGAGCCCGGATGGGCTCGGCTCGTCGAGCGCCATGCCTTCATCCACCGCTGCACGCATCACCGACAGAGCTTCGGATACGCGCAGGCGAATCGTCTCCTCATCCGAGTCGGTCTCCTTCGCCTCCCGGCGCAGGACCGCCCCGGGGAGACCGATATCCGCCTCTCCGGACAGCTCGAACCACTCGGCGATCGATGCAAACATGACGACCTCAGGCGTTCAGGCGGTGAACGTTACGGATCCAGTGCACCCAGGAGCGGTCGTGCAGATTGGCGAACAGGTCATCCGGAAGCTCGCCGTCGGTCTCGATCGTCATCAGCGCCCGCTCGCCGCGGCCCTCCCGATCCACCCGGACCGTGGCCAGGTTGAGGCCGCGCTCGGCGATGATTCCCGTGATCTTGGATACCGTACCGGGTACGTCGTCGGCCAGGACCACGATCGTCGGCTGGGTCCCCTTCAGATCGACCGGAAATCCGTCGATCTCTCGCACCCGGATCCGGCCGCCGCCGATCGAGCACCCCTTCACGCGCATCGTGTCGTCACCCAGCGTGACCTCGAACAGGGTTCCGTTCGGGTGCGCATCTTCTCCGAGATCCACCTCGTAGAATTCGAACTCGAGGTCGGCCTGCGCCGCATGCGCGAAGCTGTCCCGGATTCGGATATCGTCGGGCTGGTATCCGAGTAATCCTCCGACGATGGCCTTCTTCGTGCCGTGCCCCTCGCCGGTCATGGCGAAGCTGCCGTGCAGGCCGATTCTGGCCTTCTCCGGGGATCCCCCGATGATGGCCTGTACCACGTACCCCAGGCGACAGGCGCCAGCGGTGTGTGAACTCGAGGGACCCACCATGCGGGGCCCCAGGATGTCGAACAATCCGGTCATCGAAGTGCGGCTCCCGTCTCGATGTCAGTGAGATCCACGCTGGCGGACACTCCTGCGCTCCCGGATACGCCGACCAGGTCCGCGCCCGGCTCGACTGCCGCGGTAAGCTCAGCCGCAGCATCGAACGCCGACCCGAATCCCGCGCGGATCGCCTCGCGCACCGTGTCAGGATCATGGGTGGCGCCTTCCTGTTCGAGGCAGGTCATGCGGACATCCGGGATGCCGCACGGCACGATCAGCCCGAACTTTTCCAGCGGCTCGCGGGTGACGTTGAGCGCGAATCCGTGCCAGGTCACCCAGCGGCTCACGTGCACCCCGATCGAGGCGATCTTCCTCGCCCGTCCCGCCGCCCGGTCGACTTCCGAGTCCGCCCCCGCCGGGTCGCCAACCCAGACCCCGGTGTACCCGGCGACGCGGAATCCCCTGACCCCGAGGCTCGACAGGGCATGGATCAGCGCTTCCTCGACCTGTCGCAGATACCAGTGCAGATCCTTTCGCCACTGCCCGAGATCCAGAATCGGATACCCGACGAGCTGGCCGGGTCCGTGGTACGTCACGTCCCCACCGCGTTCGACTTCGGCCGTCGCGATCCCGGCCGCCGCGAGCAGTTCAGGAGCCGCGACGAGATTCCCCTCCGTCGCGCCACGCCCCAGCGTGACCACGGGCTCGTGCTCGAGCAGCAGCAGCAGGTTCTCGCTGCGCTCGCCGGCGATCCGCTCTCTGGCGAGGCGTCGCTGCCAGGCGAGACCGACGTCATACGGTACCTGGCCGGTGACGGGAACTACGAGGATGGTGTTTGGCATCAGGTGTTGGTGGGGCGGATGTTCGCGGGTTTCCACGGACTCCTACCGCATTCGCGGTAAAGGTCCGCTCCACCCCGCGAACATCCGTCCATCCTCACTGATGTAACCACGGGGCAAGAGACTCCCATCCTCGGGTTAAGCGGTGATCCGCATGTATGTGCTGCGTGGGAGGGGCGGTGCATGCCCCGGAGCGAACATTCACCGCGTGAGCGGTGCGGTTCGCGAAGGGGTGTGCACCGCCCCTCCCGCACGAGGCGGTTACATGTGAATCGCGCGATCCATTGCTGCGAGCGCCGCCTCCATCACGGCCTCGGCCATCGACGGGTGCGCATGCGCATGCGCCGCGATCTCCTCGACCGTGGACTCCAGCGCCCGGGCCATCCCGGCCTCGCCGATCAGCTCGCTCACGTTGTAGCCGATCATGTGCACGCCCAGGATTTCGCCGTACTTCGCGTCGGCGACGATCTTGATGAACCCCTCCGGGTGCCCGGCCGTCAGGGCCCGGCCGTGCGCGGTGAGCGGATACTTGCCCACCTTCACCTCGTGGCCGGCTGCCACCGCTTCCTCCTCGGTGAGGCCGATCGTGGCGATCTCCGGGTGGCAGTAGCCGACGCTCGGGATGTTGTCGTATCGCATCGGATGGTGGGCCACGCCCGCGATCCGCTCGGCCGCGACGATCCCCTCGTGTGATCCCTTGTGTGCCAGCATCGGCTCGCCGGCCACGTCACCGATCGCGTATACGCCGGGGACACTGGTCTCGCACCACTCGTTGATCTTCACCCACGGACCGTTCAGCTCGACTCCCAACTCCTCGAGGCCGAGCCCGGCGGTGACGGGTGAGCGGCCGACCGCCATCAGCACGACGTCGGTTTCGATCTGCTCCTCGCCCTTGTCGGTCTCGACGGTCAGGATCATCGGGCTCGACTCCCGATCCACGGACTTGACCTTCGTGCCGGTACGGATCGTCATGCCGCGCTTCTTGTACGAGCGCGCCAGCGTCTTTCCGATCTCCGCGTCGGCCAGAGGAACCACGCTGTCCAGCGCCTCGACCAGAGTCACGTCCACACCGAACGCGTTGAACACATCCGCGAACTCGACGCCGACGTAGCCGGCCCCGACGATGACCATCCGTTCCGGTGGCGCCCTCAGAGCGAGCGCCTCGCGGCTGCCAATCACCTTCTCGCCATCGATCTCGAACCCGGGGAACGACTTCATCACGGCGCCCGTGGCGATGACGATGTTCTTCGCCTCGACGGTGTATGGATCCCCTTCAACCGGCGTCACCTCCACCTTGCCGGCCCCGGTGATCCTCGCGATCCCCTCCAGGTGCTCGATTCCGTTCTTCTTGAACAGGAATCCGATGCCCTTGGTGAGGCGGTCGCTGATGAAGCGGCTGCGATCCACGGCGGCGCCCATGTCGTACTCGACCTCGATCGGCCGCACGCCCATCTCTTCGCCGTGTGTCTTCAGGTTCTGAGCGAGGGCGCCGCTCTCGAGCAGCGCCTTGGCCGGGATGCACCCCCAGTTGAGACAGGTTCCTCCGAGACCGCCTTCGTACGATCCGCTCTCCACGCATGCGGTGTTCAGACCGAGTTGCGCGGCTCGGATTGCACACACATAGCCGGCAGGGCCGGCACCAATCACTACGACGTCGAACGCGTCAGCCATCCTGAAACCTCTCGAGGGTGGTTAGAGCATCATCTCCAGCGGATTCTCGAGCATCGCCCGGAAGGTGCGGAGGAACCGCGCTCCGGACGCGCCATCGATCACCCGGTGATCACAGGACATGGTCACCCGCATGCGGCGACGGACCACGACCTCTCCGTCCTCGACGACGGGTTTTTCGATCGTGCTGCCCACGGCCAGAATCCCCGCTTCCGGTGGATTGATGATCGCCGTGAACTGATCGATGTCGAACATCCCGAGGTTGCTCACCGAGAACGTGGCTCCCTGGTACTCCTCGGGCATCAGCTTCCGCTCGCGGGCCCGCGCCACCAGGTCCGCCGTCTCACGGGCGATCTGGAGCAGGCCCTTTCGATCGGCCTCGTGCAGGACCGGTGTAATGAGACCATCCTCCACCGCGACCGCGATCCCGATATCGGCGCTCGCGTGATGCCGGATCCGGTCCCCGGCCCACGAAGCGTTGATGTCCGGGTGCCTCGCCAGGGCCTCGGCCGTGGCCTTCACCAGCAGGTCGTTCACTCCGACCTTCTCGGGTGCGATCCGCTGATTCATCTCCTTCCGCATGTCGAGCGCGCGGCCCATGTCGATCTCGGAAGTGAGGAAGAAGTGCGGAACCGGACCGATCGACTGAGTGAGCCGCGTCGCGATCGCCTTCCGCATCATGCTCAGTTCGACGTCCTTCGCTTCGAGCCGGGGCGGGCCGGTGACCGGTGCGACGCTCGGGGCGGGGGTCGCCCCCGGCGATGCAGTCGAAGCCGTGGTGGCTGCAGGGCCGGCAGACCCGGCAGCGATCGCCTGCTCCACGTCGTCCTTCACGATCCGTCCACCCGGACCGGTGCCCTCGACGAGACCCAGGTCGATGCCCGCCTGGTCGGCCATGCGGCGCGCGACCGGAGACACCCGGATGCGGCCGGTGACCGATGACTCGGCGACGTGGCTGTGGTCGGTCTCCACGACAGGCACGACCGGCGCCTCCGCGGGCTCCACGGCAACGTCGGGCGCGGCCGGGGTCGCGGGCTCCTCGGTTGGCGCTTCGTCGATTGGCGCTTCGTCGGCTGGTGCTTCCTCGATTGGTGCTCCGTCGGCCGCTTCGGCGTCCTCCACCGGCGGCGTTCCGGACATGGATGCTTCGGCCTCGGCCAGCAGCGCCGAGATGTCCTCATCAGGTTCCCCGATGATCCCGATGATCGCTCCGACCGGCACCGTGGCCCCCGCTTCGACCACGATCTTCCTTACGACCCCACCCTTCAGGGCCTCGATATCCATATTGGCCTTGTCGGTCTCGATCTCCGCCAGGATATCGCTGGGCTCGACGCGATCGCCTTCCTGCACCTTCCACTCGAGCAGCCGGCCCTCTTCCATGGTCGGGCTGAGCTGCGCCATTACGACTTTGGTTGCCATGCGTTTCCCGCTCTCCAGGGCGTTCTCGTCGACCGGGTCAGTCGAGGTAGCAGACGTGTTTGACCGCTTCGATCACGGTCTCGGGACTCGGAACGATCAGCTTCTCGAGCGCCCGGGCGTAGTGCATCGGCACATCCAGTCCCGACACCCGGGCGACCGGCGCGTCCAGCGCGTCGAACGCTTCACGTTGAATGTCGTCCACCACCTGTGCACCGATTCCGGCGATCGGCCAGCCTTCCTCCAGCACTACTGCGCGGTTGGTCTTCCTCACCGACTCGATCACCGCATTTGTATCCAGCGGTCTGACGCAGCGCAGGTCGATGACTTCGGCCTCTACTTCGAGTTCCTTCGACAGGATGTCGGCCGCCTGCAGCGCTACGTGCACCATCTTCGCGTGCGTGACGATCGTCACGTCGGCACCGGCCCGCTTCACATCCGCCACCCCGATCGGCACCAGGTGCTCTCCGTCCGGCACCTCTCCCTTCACGTTGTACAGCAGCTCGCCTTCGACGAACACCACGGGATCGTTGTCGCGAATCGCCGACTTCAACAGGCCGAGCGCGTCGGCCGGCGTTGCCGGAGTACACACCTTGAGCCCGGGAATGTTGGCGTACCACGGGTCCGGCACCTGGGAATGTTGAGCCGAGAGCTGAAGCGCCGAGCCGCCCGGGCCGCGAAACACGATCGGCACGTTGTATTGTCCGCCCGACATCGCGTACATCTTGGCGGCCGAATTCACGATCGCGTCGTACGCCAGGAGCGCGAAGTTCCAGGTCATGAATTCGACGACAGGCCGCAGACCGACCATCGCCGCGCCGACCCCGAGTCCGGCGAAACCGTTCTCCGCGATTGGCGTGTCCCGCACCCGCCACTCTCCGAATTCTTCGAGCAGCCCCTTCGAGACCTTGTAGGCGCCGTCGTACTCGCCGACCTCCTCGCCGAGCAGGAACACGCTGTCATCGCGCTCCATCTCTTCGCGCAGCGCCCGGTTCAGCGCTTCCCGATAGGTGATTACCGCCACGCGTCCCTCCCATCCGCTCCACCGCGGTATTCGTCGGAGTAGACGTTCCGGTAGATCTCCTCGGGGCCGGGCACCGGGCTGTTGTCAGCGAAAGTCGCGGCTTCCTCGACTTCGGCGATCACCTGCTGATCCATCTCCTCGACGTCGTCATCGGTAAGCACGCCGGCGTCGGTGAGCCGATCGACGAAGGTGTTGATCGGATCCCTCTCCCGTTCCTGAGCGACCTCTTCGCGGCTCCGGTAGACACCGTGCGCCGGATCGGACATCGAATGGCCCAGGTATCTGTACGTCTGTGCCTCGATGAATGTCGGTCGCTTCTCCTCGCGGGCCCGGACGACCGCTCGCTTCACGGCAGCGTGCACGGCGAGAACGTCCTGGCCGTCCACCTGTTCGGCCCGCTTTCCCTGGTAGGCGCAGGCGCGCATGAACAGCTCGTCCACCGCGGCCACGCGGTCGATGTCCGTGCCCATGCCGTACGAGTTGTTCTCGACGATGTAAATCACCGGCAGCTCCCACTTGGCGGTCATGTTGAACGCCTCGTGGAACGGCCCTCCATTCACCACCGAGTCACCGAAGAAGCACAGGCACACCTGGTCCGTCTGCCGGTAGCGGATCGCGTAGCCGACCCCGGTGGCGAGCGGGAGGTGCGTTCCGACGATTCCGTGCCCGCCCAGGAAGTTCACGGACTTGTCGAACATGTGCATCGACCCGCCGGCCCCTCTGGAGCAACCGTCGATCCGGCCGTACAGCTCCGCCATCACTTTCCTGGGGCTCATTCCACGTACCAGCGCCTGGGCATGATCGCGGTAGGCGGTGATCACGTAGTCGTCTTCACGGAGCGCGGACATCGCGCCGGTGGCGACCGCCTCCTGCCCGATGTACAGGTGGCAGAATCCTCCGATCTTTCCGACCTGGTAGGACTCGGCGGTCTTTTCTTCGAATCTGCGGGACATGAGCATCGACCGCAGAAGCTCGAGGAGTCTCTCCCTCGGAATTCCGGCGAACTGCTCCTGGATCACTGCGTCTTCAGTGCTGGCCAACGCTGCTCCTCCTCAGGCGATTCCGGCGCGCGCCCGAAGCTCTTCCACCTGCTCCCGCGCGTGATAGCTGCTGCGGACCAGGGGTCCACTCTCGACGTGCAGAAAGCCGAGCTCCTCGCCAGTCGTCTTCCATTCGGCGAATTCTTCCGGTCCGACGTAGCGGTCGATCGGCAGGTGTTTCTCGGTCGGCCTCAGGTACTGGCCGAGGGTGAGAATCTGCACGCCGGCCTCGAGCGCGTCATGCATGAACCCGCGCACGTCTTCCGAATTCTCGCCGAGGCCCAGCATGATGCCGGTCTTGATCAGTACGTCCGGGTCCAGGCCGCGCGCGGTGCTCAGCACATCCAGCGACCGACGGTAGCGGCCACCGGGCCGGGCTGTCTTATGCAGCCGGGCGACCGTCTCCATGTTGTGATTGAAGATGTCCGGACGGGCCTCGATCACCCTCGCGATGGCATCCGCGTCACCCCGAAAGTCCGGTGTGAGCACCTCGACCGAGCACTCCGGTAGCCGGGCCCGGATCTCCTCGATCGTCCAGGCGAAGATCCTCGCGCCGCCGTCGGGCAGGTCGTCCCGGTCCACGGAGGTGATCACCACGTGCCGCAGCGCGAGTTGCTCGATCATCTCGGCCACGCGGCGTGGCTCGTCCTCGTCCAGCTCCTCCGGGCGACCGTGGGCGATCGCGCAGTACGGACAATTCCGGGTGCACATGTCCCCCATGATGAGGAACGTAGCAGTGCCCGAGTCCCAGCATTCGCCGATGTTCGGACAGTGGGCCTCTTCGCACACGGAGTTGAGTCCCAGGCTCCGCATCATCTGTTTCAGGGAGCGGTAATTGTCCCCGCCCGGAGCCCGGACCTTCAACCAGCGCGGCTTCCGTTCCGGCCATGAGGGCGCCGGACTGCCGCAGCCACCGGCTCCCAGGGCGGTGGTGGTCGAATCCGTATCGGCTTGTATTACCGTCAGCTGTCGCATGTCATGCTCGGTTCGAGTTCAGCAGATGCTGCTGGATGCGGAACGCGCAAAGCTACCCTTTACCGGCAGGCGCGTCTACCGGAATGCGCCGCACTCCGCGCGTTCCGGCGAGCCCCCTGTACCCCGACCCGGAGAGCATGTTGCCCCCTGTCGTGTGGCTGGATATTCTGCTTCGCGCATACGCTCAGCCGCGGGACGATCGCTCCGCGCGACGTTCCCGAAGATCGACCGCATCGGCAGGGAGACCATGACCTATATCATTGCACAGCCGTGCATCGACACCAAGGACGCCTCGTGCGTCGATGTGTGTCCCGTGGATTGCATCTACGAGGGGGAGGATCAGTACTACATTCACCCCGAGGAGTGCATCGACTGTGGCGCCTGTGTGCCGGAGTGTCCGGTCGAGGCGATCTTCCCGGACGATGAAGTACCAGAGCAGTGGACCGAGTACATCGCCAAGAACTACGTCAGGTTCGACGTTCCGCCACCGGCCTGACGCCGACGCCGCTCGGGCCCGGAATTGGGTGACAGACGCCCGGCTCCCGATTTCTCGCGGGGCCGGGCGCTCGTATTGATGGCAGAACCAGGCTGGAGCAGGAGCTGGATGCAGTGACGGGGACGCACAGGAAGGTGATCGTGAGGTTCGTCCGAGTGGCCGGGATCCTGTGTCTAGGTGTTGCGGCCCCATCGGACGCCCCGGGGCAGACGATTCCGTCGACTGAAATGGTGCAACCTCCCTCCCTTCCCACGAGGCAGAATGACCTCGTGCGGGTCGTGGACCGGGCCGGCGAGCGAATCATCGAGTTCGTGATCGGACCGGTCGCGCTCGATTCGGGGATGTCGCCGCTGCGCACACCGATTCAGATGGCGGAGGTGCCGATCGCCGGCTGGTTTCATGGATTCGACGTCTCGATGAAGGACGCTGACGGGAATCGGCTGCCGATCGAGACGCTGCGTCACGTGAACTTCATCGACCCGGACCAGCGCGAGCTGTTCTCTCCGGTAGCGAGGCGAGTAATGGCGGCGGCCACCGAGACCTCGCGCCAGATCCTGCCGACCCTGATCGGCTACCCGGT
Organism: Gemmatimonadota bacterium; assembly: GCA_039585935.1. Classification (GTDB taxonomy): domain Bacteria; phylum Gemmatimonadota; class Gemmatimonadetes; order Palauibacterales; family Palauibacteraceae; genus Carthagonibacter. Next base: position 4,092 of record JBDGUY010000035.1, on the reverse strand, counting down.
ACAGCCGGGAGACCGTTACCTCATCACTGCCGTATTCGCGAACCCGACCGGCCCGAAAATCCCGGCGGGGTACCTCCACGTCGAATTCAATTACAGTCTCGAGGGCGAGAAGCTGATCGAGCCCCGAAACGTGTATCCTTTCCAGCTGGACGTGATGGGATTCGTCGGAGAAAAGGACTTCGTAGTCCCGCCGGGCCGGAGCAAGCGCGCGTGGCAGGGAAGTCCTGCCGTGGAGGGCCGCATCCTGGGGATCGGCGGGCACACCGGCGATTACGCGACCAGACTGCGACTGGTGAACGTGACCAGTGGTGCAGTGCTGTGGGATATCTCACCGATCCTCGATGACGAAGGGCGGCTGAGAGAGATTCCCCGCAGCGAGATGTGGCGGAGTCTCGGAACGCGGATCTTTACCGACCAGGTGTACCGGATCGAGGTCGAGTACGACAATCCGCTCGACATGCCGGCTCCCGGAGGCGGAATGGGGCAGATCGGCGGCGTGATCCTCGTCGCAAAGGGAATTGCGTGGCCCCACCTCGAACCCACGAACCCATCGTACGCCGCCGACCTCGAGTCCACGATCAACGCGTCCCGGCGGACGGATCCCGATCACCAGGCGCCGTGACCTGAGCGTGATCAAGTACCACTTCCACCTCGCGCCTCGCGACGTCCCCCCGCTGGGAACCCGGAAGGGGGACCGTCTGTGCCACGTGTACAGCGACACCTCGATCGGGGAGCTGTGGGAGTGGGGGCAGGCGAACGGCCTGAAGTTCGCGTGGATCGACCGCAAGCACGTGCTGCCGCACTACGACGTGCGCGCGGACCTCGTGGCCGAGCACGAGCCGGGCGTGGGGCGGGCCGAGCTGGTGGCGGACATCCGGGCGTGGAGGGCCCGGGAGCGGGGCAAACGAGGCTAATTCGATTCCGGCTCGGGACGGACAGGATCCAGATCCCGCACGAATCGGTCGAACCAGGCACGTCGCTCGGTGTCCCGTTCCTCGGAGGCATCGCTGAGCGAATGGTCGGCTCCCTCCACGACGACGATCCGGTAGAACCGCCCGGCCTCCTGGAGCCCGGCGGCGAGGTCTAGTGACTGGAGTGGAGACACCCGCCAGTCGGAACCGCCGTGCAGAATCAGGATCGGTGTGTCGACCGGCAGCTCGCCGGGCCAGCGTACTCCCGATCGCTCGCGCACCCGGCGTCTGAATTCGGTCGAGTCCGGGGTGCCGAACAGGTCCTCGTAGACCTCCAACATGACCGGCCGGTCCGCGGCCATCCGTTCCAGGTCGCTCATCGAGCCCACGAGAACCGCTGCCCGGAATCGGTCGGACCGCCTCAGAGCGAGAAGCGCCATCATCCCGCCACGGCTCCAACCGTCGAGACCGATCCGGGACGTGTCCGCCGCCGGCTCGAGCTGCGGCAACAGGTCGATCATCGTGAAGATGTCGTCTACATCTGCCCCACCGAACTCGTCCGCGCTGTGACCTTCCTCCGGGTCCGTGGCACCGCGGTACTGGGGCGCGATGGCGAGGTATCCCCACTCGGCCAGCTGCCCGAGGCTGCGTATGGCTCGCTCCGGCGAGTATGCGCCGAAGGATCGGTTTCCGCCGCGCAGGCGCACCACCACGGGAAACGGGCCCTGGCCCGCGGGCGTGGCGAGATATCCGAACACCTCGTGCCCATCGGACGGGTAGGTCACCCGCTCTATGGTGGTTCCGGATTCCGTCACTGCGATCGTGTCTCGGGCGATCTGGGCGGCGGCGGGAGTGGTCGCGAGAAATGGAAGCCCGCACGAAACGAGTGCGACGGCCAGCCACGACAGCGTTCCCGATACACCTTCCCTGCGCGCGATCATGGTCGAACCAGCCGGCCTGCCGAAACCACCAGGTGCGGATTCCGCAGGGCCCTCAGGTCACGAGTCGGATCGGCATCGACGACCACGAGATCGGCCCTCCCGCCAGGCGCGATGACTCCTATCCCCTCGAAGCGGAATGTCTCGGACGGATTTGCGGTCGCAGCGGCCAGGGCCTCCCGCGGACTCAGGCCGATCCGGGTGAGAAGCTCAAGTTCGGTATGCAGCGAGATCCCCGGCATCGTCCCCCACACGTCGGTCGCGCTCCCGGCGATGTAGCGGGCGCCCGCGGCGTGGTTGAGACGCTCCAGCTCCATGACGCCGCGCGCCACATCAGCGTATGCCCGGGCACGCGCCTCATCGTAGTCGTGCTCGCCGGTGCCGGCGTCCGCAGGAGCGTTTACGTCGGCCGGCGAAATCCACTCCGCTGTCGGCCAGCTCCACGGGTTCTCGTGCTCGGCCATGTCGAGGTAGAGAAGACTCAGCGTCGGAATCAGCGCCGCCGTCCCCCGTCCCAGACGTCGGGCGTTCTGCGTGACGGCAGCAGACTCGAGGTCCGCTCCCGCGAGCCAACGGTAGTACTTCCACTTCGGACTCTCGAGATCGTCGCTGAACGGTTCGGCGGCGACGGCCGAGGCCATGTCGCGGGGAGCTGCGTCGAGACTGTAGCGGGTCGTGTGCACGAAGGCGTCGAGACCGATCTCGTTGCCCTGGGCGTAGGTCGCGTTCCCCAGCTCACCGATCGTGGCCATCCCATGCTCCCGGGCCCGGCGATGCGCCAGGCGAAGCTGGTCCGGGGTCAGGCCGTACATGAGAAGCGCCACCCTGGTCCCGTCGGCGGCGAGCGCGTCCACGGCCGCGAGCACGCTGTCGTCCGAAGCCACGGGCTCATCCCCGACGCTTTCCAGCCTGAAGACTCGCGGGCCCGGATCGGCGTCCAGGTACATGGGACCCCGCCGGCCGCCGGACACGCCGATGAGGCTGGTGACGCCCAGCGCCAGGTACGAGTCGGCGTACGCCTGGTTGTTCGACACCGCGAACGCGTCGATCAGGCCCGGAAGGATCCATTTCCCCGAAGCATCGATGCGCACGGCGTCGGCGGGGATGCTGACATCGCTCGCCGGACCGACCGCCAGGATCGTGTCACCCTGGAATACCACCACTGCGTCCTGAACGTCCGCCGTCCCGCGTCCGCCGTCAGAGAGATCCAGCAGCACGCCGCCTGTGATCGCGACCGTCCCTTCCACCCGCTCGACCTTTAGCCGGGTGGTCCCGGATGTGGCTGACGGCGACTCGGCGTCAGACGCGGGCGGGGATTCGCAGGACACGCCGGAGACAGCGACCAGGAGCACGGCCGTGGCGACGACAGCGCGACGCATGCCGCCTCCCTTATTCATGCCTGCACGGCCATCTCGAAAGCGCTTGCTGTCTCGACTGCGGGACGGCGCGCCAGGGTTTCATTGACGTTCAGCCTGAATCCCTGGAATTCGGCCGCCGGCCCGGGCACGACGATATCCTGCCCGGCGAGCCGGTCACGGACGGCATCCAGATCGTCGCGGTCGACGTACAGCATGAACACGTTCGACCCGTTCGGGATTCGCTCCACCCGGAGCGGGGCGATCGCGTCGAGCATGGGAAGCAGCTCTTCCGACATCCGTACTCCCGCCGCGAACCGCTCTTCGAACCCCTCGATGTAGTGCAGCGCCACGGCGGCCAACGGCCATGCTCCCGGAAGCGCGCCCCCGAACATGCGGCGCGGATGGTACAGATCGTCGAGCAATTCGGCGGGCCCCGCGAGGATCGCCCCGGACGGGGCGTTGAAGTACTTCCACATCGACACGTAGACCGTGTCGAACAGTGCCGCGTATTCCGCCGGTGCGATTCCCGTGTACGCCGACGCCATGAACAGGCGAGCGCCATCGAGATGCGTGGCGATTCCCTCTCCGCGGGCGAACTCGCTGATTCGCAGCATTTCCCCGAAGTCGAACAACTCGCCATACCTGCGGCGAATCGGAGACTCGATCGAGATCACGCCGATGCCCGTGCGCACGCGTCCACCGGAGGCCCTATCCATCACACTCTGCACGTCCTCGAGCGTGAACGTTCCCGCCCCGTGCGCCAGCGTCACCAGGTTGAGGTTGCTCAGGACCTCTGCGCAGTCGCCGGAGTCGCAGTACAGGTGGCTGTCCTCCTGCACGATCACGCGGCTGCGGCCTCGAGCCTGGATCCGAACCGCGAGATGG
>JBDGUY010000034.1:0-13646 GCA_039585935.1 Gemmatimonadota bacterium | reverse complement strand
ATACACGGCGAATCGAGACTTGCCGGCGCGGGAGCGCTGGCGGAAGTACCCCTGGGTGGCGGGAGAGTCGTGCTGTTCGGCTTCCAGCCTCAGTTTCGCGGCCAGGCGCGGGCTACGGTTCCCCTGCTGTTCAATTCGCTACGCAGGCCGGTCGAACCGTCCAGCCGCCCACCAGAGTGGTCCGGACCGTAGTCCTCCGCCGGAACCGCGCAGAGCGCCTGTGCCGCTTCCCGGGTCAGCCAGCCGCTGCGTCGGTGCTCTCCTGATCGAGAGGCAGCCGCACACGGGCCACGCAACCTGTCTGAGACGTTCTGTTTTGCAGCGTGAGGACCCCGCCATGCGCTTCGGCGATCTGCCGGCCGAGCGCCAGACCGATTCCCGAGCCGTGGGGCTTGGTCGTGAAGAACGGGACGAACAGGTTTGCCGTGGCGGCGATACCCGGACCTTCGTCCTCCACCCAGACTTCGACGCTGCCCTCCACTCGCTCCCAGCCGACCCTGACACCGCCGCCGGTCTCGAGGGATGCATCCGTAGCGTTCTCGACGAGATTGATCAGGAGCTGGTCGAGCTGGTCGTTGTCGGCTTCGATCTCAATCGGCTCACCCTCGACCACGACTACCGGGAGGCGTGTTTCGAGGCTGGCGATGCGATGCACCCACTCGCCGACCTCGAACGGCTTCCGATTCGGTGGCGGGAGCCTCGCCATCCTCGCATATGATGACATGAAGCGCCCGAGCGCCTCGGACCGACCGCTGATCACGGCGAGACCGTCGCGCAGATCTTCGCCGTACTCCTCCACCGATTCGGCCCTCTCCAGAAGAGTTGCCAGGCTCTCCGCGATCGACTTGATCGGGGTGAGGGAATTGTTGATTTCGTGGCCGAGAACGCGAATCAGGCGCTGCCACGCGACACGCTCCTCCTCGCGCAGCACCTGGCTCAGATCGGTAAGGACGACCAGCCGGTGTGGGCGGCCATCCCACCGGAATGTCCGACGACGCAGCTCCCAGCGCCCCAGGCCCTCGGATACCGTGAGGTCCGTGACGCGCGGCGTCTGTCCGTCGAGACAGTCGGCGAGTCCCAGCTCGGCCGCATCTCTGCCGATCAACTGGTCCTCCGGGCGTCCGAGCAGGGCCTCGCCCGAGCTGTTAAGAAGCCGCAACTGATCGTGTTCGTCGAACGCGAAGAGTGCCACGTCGATCACCGTCATCACGCGGGACAGGAGATTCGACGCCTCGAGGGCATCCAGACGCTGGTCGTGGAACGACTGGGCCAGTTGGTTGACCTCGTGCAGGATAAGGCCCAGTGCATCATCCCGGTTCGGGGACCGGCTGCGGAGCGAATAGTCTCCCTCCCGCAGGGCCTCGAGCATGTTCGAGATGGCGTGGAGTGGTCGGACCAGTCGTTCCCGCATGTGGAACAGGAGGATAAGCCACGCCCCGAGCAGGAATACCGTCAGGCTCCACTGGGTACGTTCCGCGAAGTCGCCGATCCACACGAGGACCAATGCCGCCGCGGTCGCCGGCGCCCCCGACGCCAACGCGAGTAGCGGGACCAGTCGCTGGTAGGTCAGCCAGCGTCGCGCACGTCCAACTCGAGACGGCGAGCTCACGAGGCCTCCTCTTCGCCGCCGGGTTTCAGACCTGCAGCCCGTGGCGTTTCAGACGACGATACAGGGCGCTCCGACTGATTCCGAGGTCTTCCGCGGCCCGGCTGACATTGCCCCTGTTCCGCGCGATCGCCTTACGGATGAGAATTCGCTCGGCATCGTCGAGCTGCATGCTCTCCAGTCGAAGCGAGCCCTCCGGCGCCTGGCGCAGTCCCAGGTGCTCCAGATTCACTTCGTTTCCTTCTGCGAGCAGTACTGCCCGTTCGACAGCGTGGCGCAACTCGCGCACGTTTCCAGGCCACGCATGGCGCATGAGCGCCTCGACGGCAGCAGAGGTGAGACGGAGGTCCGGTCGCCCGTATTTCTTCCCGGCCCTGCCGAGGAAGTGGGCCGCCAGCACGGGGATGTCTTCGCGCCGCTCGCGGAGAGGCGGCAGGAAGATCTCGACCGCATTCAATCTGTAGTACAGGTCTTCCCTGAACCGTCCATCCGCCACAGACCGGTCGAGTTCCGAATTGGTGGCGCTCAGAACCCGGACGTTCACCTTCTTGGTCCGTGAGGAGCCGACTCGCTGAAACTCGCCGGTCTCCAGCACCCGAAGCAGCTTAGCCTGCTGCGCGAGGGGTACGTTACCGATCTCATCCAGAAACAGGGTGCCGCGATCGGCGAGTTCGAAGTAGCCCATGCGGTCGCTCTTGGCGTCCGTGAACGCGCCCTTTACGTGGCCGAACATCTCACTCTCGAACACGCCTTCCGACAGACCACCGGTATTCACGGTCACCAGCGGTCGCTGCGAGCGATTGGACTTGAAGTGAAGCCACTGGGCCACCACTTCCTTGCCGGTTCCGGGCTCACCGGTGATCAGCACGTTCGCGTCCGACGGACCTACCTTGTCGATCAATCGGAGCACCGGCGACATGGCTTTGGACTCGGCAATCAGCTCCGGCACATCGGTACCGGTGCGCAGAAATTCGTTTTCGGCCTCCAGGATCTGAGCCTTACGCACCGCCCGGACGAGATCGAGTTGCGTGTGTACGGCCGCGACGAGACGATCGTTGTCCCACGGCTTCTCGATGTAATCCCTGGCGCCCCTGCGAATCGCCTCCACTGCGCTGTCGATGCTGCCCCACGCCGTCATCACGATGATCGGCAGTGTCGAGTCGAGAGTCAGGACACGCGGCACGAGATCGAGTCCTTCCTGGCCGGAAGTCGTGTCACGGGTGTAGTTGAGGTCGAGTAGCAGGACGTCGAACTCGTCCCCTTCGAGCAATTCGAGTACCTCGCCGGGCGAGGCCGCGGTCGCGACTTCACAACCTTCACTCTTCAGTAGCAGTCTGGCCGCCGCGAGAATGTCGGGCTGGTCGTCCGCCACCAGGATCCTGGGGGCCGTGCGGTTCACTTCGAGCCTCTCGGAGATGTTGTGGTCGGAATCTGTCAGGCGCCCGCGCGTCGTAGATCGGCCACGCTTTCCTCGACGATGCGCCCATCGAACAAGTGAACGGTCCGTTCTGCGAAACGCGAGTAACGTGGATCGTGGGTAACCATGAGAATCGTGGTGCCCTCCGCATGAAGGTCGCGGAGCAGCTGCATCACAGCTTCGCCGTTGGTCGAATCCAGGTTCCCGGTCGGCTCGTCGGCCAGCAGGATCGACGGATGACCCACGACGGCCCTGGCCGCCGCGACCCGCTGTTGCTGCCCGCCGGACAACTGGCCCGGGTAGTGGTCCATCCGGTGTGACATTCCCACCCGCTCGAGCGCGTCCAGCACAGCTCTCCGACGCTCGGCCTGTCCGAGTCCACGGTAGGTGAGCGGAAGCTCGACGTTCTCGAACACCGTCATGTCGGCAATGAGATTGAACGCCTGGAATATGAACCCGATCGAGTCGTTCCTAACCCGGGCGCGTTCGTGGCCGGACAGCTTGAAAACCGGCCGTCCCTCGAGCCAGTACTCACCTTCCGTCGGGGTGTCCAACAGACCGACGATGGCGAGAAGGGTCGATTTGCCGCACCCGGATGGGCCCATGACCTCAACGAATTGCCCGGAATGAACCTCGAGGTGAACATCCGACAGAGCATGGGTCTCGATCTCGTCCGTATAGAATACCTTTCGGACTCCGACGAGCCGGATCAGCGGTTCGTTCCCGTCATTCATCGATTTGATCCCGGGTGCACGTTCACGGCTCGAGCTCGACACAATCCACGTCGTCATAGCGCGACATGTCGGAGACGATGATCAGGTCCCCTTCCTCGAGCCCATCCAGGACCTGAATCCGGTCCCAGGAGCCCGTACCGAACTTCACCTTCACCCGCTCCGCCGTCCGGGCCTCCGGATCGACGCGGAACACGGATGCCACGCCGTCATCCGACGCCCACGCCGGGCGCTTGACGAAAAGTGCGTCTTCGAGCTTACCGATGTTGATGATCGCATCCACACCGGCGTCGAATGCGGCATCCGCCTTTGGCGGCTTCGACAGCTGGACACTCACCCGGGCATACTGGTCTCCCTTGACGGGCAGCGCCTCCCCGACGACTCGCACCTTACCGTCCGTCGTATCACCGACGGCGTCCACGAGCAGCACGACGTCCCCGGAGCGAACTCGAGTCGCCCCGGGAAGCGGAACCTTGAGTTCAGCCCGCAGGCGTTCGGGACGGATGAGGCGGACGAGCTCGGTTCCCGGCGTCACCCAGTCGCCGACGGCCGTCGAAACCTCGTCGACGAGCCCCTCGGCCGAAGCCTCGACGTGCAGCGCCGAGAGCCGTTCGTGTTCCCGGTGCAGGACTTCCGCCAGCGAAACCAGCCGATTCTTCTCCAGGAGAACCTGCTCGTCACCCGTCTCTTTCAACAGGGCAAGCATCTCCTCTTCGACCTGGAGCTGTTGCTCGATCGCGTGAATCTCGTCAGTCGCTGCCGTCAGCTCGGCCTCGGAGACCTCGCCGCGAGCAAACAACGACTCGAGTCTCTCGACGGACCTGCCGGCTCGCGTGAGCTCCGAGCGCAGATTCACGAGGGATGCTTCCCGCTCGTACCTCTGCGTGCCGATGGACCGACGAAGCGCAGTAAACGCAGCCCGCGCGGCAGTGAATTCCTGCTCGGCCTTCGCTGTTTCCAGCGCGAGGTCGGGACTCGAGAGTTCTACCAGGGGTGCGCCGGCCTTTACCACATCGCCGGACTCCACGTTGACCTTGGTGACACGGCCTCCTACCGAAGACTCGACCGAATGATATTGATCCGACTTGAGCTCCCCCCAACCCCGGATCTCCAACGGCAGCATGCCTCGCTCGACGGAGGCCATGACCACGAGATCGCTGTCCACGACGGGTAACGCCGGTTCGATCCGTCCGAGCACGATGGTAACCGCGACGAGCAGCAGGAGCAGCGTGAGAACCAGAGCGATCCGCCTTCCGGGTCCCTTCGGCTCGCGCGGCACGTCCATCCCGGAGATCGGCGGAGGCTGATCTCCTTCGCTGGAATGCCCTGCGATGCGGAGGTGACGATCCCCTTCGGTGGCCCGTCCTGACGGACCTACGAAGGGGATTTCCCTTCCGCGCGAACCATCGGCTTTACGCATTTCGAATCATCTCACGGATTCACAGCTGTCCTGCCTGCTCAGTCGATTTGCCCCGTACACGACGGGCATGGGGATACAATGGCAATCAGCGTGCCATCCCGGTCCGGCCGAGCCACACCTGTATCTGACTTATCGACAGCGAGTTATTGCATCAACTTGCACAACGCGACGAGGTCTGCGTCGTCCGGAGTCGGGACGCTGTGTGCCGAATCCGAACACTCAGCTGGTGAGCCCCCCTCCGCAAGGCCGGACTTCTGCCCCGAGCGCGTTGTGACATGGCGATCGTGGCGGAAAACCGGGCCGATTGAACGTTCTAATCGCGAAAACCCCGTGAATCAGGGAGATCCACGGGGTCTCGTTGTGTCGGCGACACCGAGGCGGGATCGCGGCTAGATGGCGTCCTCCGGGAAGTTCTCCAGAACGTCCTTGAGCTTGTTGAGGAAGAACGCGGCCATTGCACCATCCACGACCCGGTGGTCGTAGCTGAGGCCGAAGTATGACATGTGTCGGATGGCGAGAACGTCATTGCCCATCTCGTCCTGTACGACGACCGGGCGCTTCTCGATCACGCCAGTGCCGAGGATCGCTACCTGCGGCTGATTCACGATTGGAGTGCCGAACAGGTTTCCGAACACGCCGACGTTGGTGATCGTGAAGGTACCTCCAACGATGTCGTCGAAGTCCAGGGTCTTGGTCCGGGCCTTCTCAGCCAATTCGTTCGCGCCTTCCGCCAGGCCCATCAGCGAGAGCCTGTCCGCATTCTTGAGCACCGGCACGATGAGCTCTCTGCCCTCGTTCACGGCCACCGCGATTCCGAGGTTGATGTCCGAGTGGTATACGATCCTCGTGCCGTCCACCGAAGCGTTGAGAATCGGGTACTCCTGCAGGGCCTCGGTCACGGCCTTCATGATGAATGGCCCGTAGGTGAGCTTGACTCCCTGCTCTGCGTACTTCGCCTTGAGTTTTCGCCTCAGACCGACGACGTGCTCGAAGTCGATCTCGTTCACCGAGGTGACGTGCGCGGAAATCCGCTTCGATAAGAGCATGTGCTCCATCGTCCGAAGCCGGACACGGTTCATCTCCTCGACCCGGTCGCCTTCGCGGATCGGCACTGCAGGAATCTTGATGTCCAACGTCGCCCCGTGGATCGGCACTCGCATGACGCCCGGCGGCGATGCCTCGGTCGGTGCGGCCGGGACGCCGGCCGTAGTGGTGGCGGCCGTAGCGGCAGGCTTGGTGGTGGCGGCCGTCGGCGCCGCCTTCGGTTCGGGAGTCTTCCCCCGCTTCACGGCCTCCAGATAGGCGGTGATGTCATCGCGCGTGACGCGTCCCGCGATGCCGGTACCGACGATGCTCGAGATATCCACGTCGTGCTCGGCGGCGATCTTTCGGACCAGCGGGGTGCTGCGCGACTGGAGACGATCCTCCCGGCTCCCGGGCTCCGCCTCCGACTCGGGGGCTTGAGTGGCTGGCGCAGGTACGGGCTCCGTCGGAGGCTCGGGAGTGTCGAGCGGCGCTACCGCGCCGGCGTCGCCAGCCTCAACCGTCGGCTCGGAAGTGTCCTCGGCCGGCGCGGGCGCCGCAGGCTCACTGACGGCCCCTGCCTCGGTTTCGATGCGCGCCACGATCGTGTTCACCTCGACTGTCGCACCCTCTTCGACGAGAATCTCGGCCAGCGTACCGCTGGCTGGAGAGGGGATGTCAGCGTCCACCTTGTCGGTGGAGATCTCGAACAGATCTTCGTCTCGCTCGATGTTCTCGCCGATCTGCTTGAGCCACTTCGTCAGCGTGCCCTCGGCGATGGACTCACCCATCTGGGGCATGATCACGTCGACCTTGGCCATCTCATTCTTCCTCGTGCTGCTGGCTAGCGATTCTCGGCTCCTGCCGGCGGGCTCGCATCTCGATCCGAGACTGGATCAATATGCGAGAAGCCACCTGGCGGCCGCGACGATGTCCTCTGTCTGCGGGAGGTAGTAGTCCTCCAGAGTCGGTGCATACGGCACCGGCGTATCGATTGCCGTGACCCGCCGAATCGGCGCGTCGAGCCACTCGAACGCATGTTCACATACCTGGGCGGTGACCTCTCCCGCGAAGCCGCCGAATTTCGGCGCCTCGTGAACGATGAGCAGTCTTCCTGTGCGCTGGACGCTCTCCACGATCGTATCGATGTCCAGGGGCCGGATCGTGCGCAGGTCGATGACCTCGATCTCCTGTCCGTCTTCACGTGCCACCACGTCAGCCGCCTCGGCGGACTTCCACACCATCGCCCCGTAGGTGACGAGGGTGAGATCACTTCCAGGACGGTGAGTGCGCGCCTTTCCGAGAGGGACGACGATTTCCTCGCCCACCGCGAGCATCTCCTTGACCCGTCGGTAGAGGAACTTGTGTTCGAAGTACAACACCGGATCCGGGTCCCGGATGGCGGCCGTCAACAGGCCCTTCGCATCACTGGCCGTGGCCGGTGCCACCATTTTCAGTCCCGGGACGTTCGCGAAGAACGACTCGACATTCTGCGAGTGAAACGGTCCGGAGCGGGAGCCTCCTCCGCAGGGTCCTCGAATCACGATTCCGGCGCCGATTCCGGTCCGGTACCGGGACTTGGCAGCGAAGTTGACGATCATGTCGAACGCCGGAGCGATGAAGTCGATGAACTGCATCTCGGCGATCGGGCGCATGCCCATGTGCGCCGCCCCGATCGCAGCGCCCACGATCGCCGCTTCGCTGATCGGCGTGTCGATCACCCGGTCCGGCCCGAATTCCGCCAGGAATCCGTCCGTGATCTTGAATGCCCCGCCGTACACGCCTACGTCCTCGCCGAGAATGAAGACGGTGTCGTCCCGCAGCATCTCCTCGCGCATCGCGTCGCGGATCGCCTCGAGATAGGTGGTCTCCCGGAGTCCGTCTTCGGTGACCGCCACCGGTGGATTCTCGCTCATCGGCCTCCTCCGTGAAGCCAGGCCTCGGAACCGCTGGATTCGGCCGGATTCAGGTCGGCATACCCGATCGGCGACATGCGAGTCCAGGGCACCTCCGGGTCATCTTCCGGATTGGCGAACACTCTCGTGCGCGCCGTGTCCGGCTCTGGATGTTCTTCGGCAAGAACCTGATCAACGGCCGCGGACAGCTCGGAATCCACATCAGTGCTAATCTCCTCACAACCCGACTTCGATAGCCAGCCCTCGTCGACCAGGACGCGCTCGAAGCGTTGAATCGGGTCCCGTCCCCGCCACTCCTCCAGCTCCTCGGGAGCCATGTACTTCTGGGAGTCGTGCTGCGCGTGCCCGAGCATGCGATAGGTCTCTGCGACGATCACTCCGGGTCCGCCGCCCGTCCGGGCCCGGTCCACCGCCTCTCGAGCGGCCTCGTATACCTCGAGCACATCGTTTCCGTCTACCGAGCGCACGGGCAGGCCGTAGGCTTCGGCGGTGTGCGCCCAGTCCTCGACGGCCGAGGCCCGGTCGCTTCGCGTCCCGAACGACCAGCGATTGTGTTCGAGCACGATGACGATCGGCAGGTCGAGCGCCGCGGCCATCACGAAACCCTCGTGAGATGCACCCGTGCGTGATGCTCCCTCGCCTTGATACGTCATGCAGACCCTGGTCTCACCGCGCTGCTTGAAAGTGAGAGCCATTCCGTTCAGCACGCACAGCTGGGTTCCCAACGGACTGATCGGTCCGAGAAGTCCGAGTTCCGGGATCGTGAAGTGCGTGGTGTTGTCCTTTCCGCTACACGGGGATAAAGCGCGCGCCGCGTACTGCCGCAGCATGGCGATCGGTGGGAGGCCACGCACATAGAGTGCGCCCACGTCGCGGATTGACGGAGCGAGCCAGTCACCGTCCGCGAGCGCATAGGAGCTCCCGACGGCCGTGGCTTCCTGTCCGAGGCACCGGTACAGCCCGCCTACCACGTGTCCCTGTTTGAACAGGGATTCGAGTCGATCCTCGAGCGCCCGCGTCAGCACCATGTGCCGGTACAGGGCGCGCATGTCGTCACGTCCGAGCGGGCTCAGATCCGTTACCTGTCATGTCTGTAGGCCGGCGCGGGCCCCGTCCACGAAGATCGAGCGGTGCACTCCGGGTCGTCTGACGCCAGTACGATCCACCGCTCCCGTGGCGCGAACATAGGGGCGCTCACAAGAAAGGACAAATCGGAGGGAGTAATACTTTACGTGGACGTAAAGGGAAGCGTTCGCACCACGATGTCGGGTTTTGCCGCAGGCGACAGCGAGAGAGATGTTCCGGGGTCGACTTCGCGCCGGATCATCCCGAGCGCAATCGACCCGAACAGAGGGGACTGAACCGGAGACGTGATCCGGCCCGACGCCTTCTCCTCCCGGAACAGTTCTGCCCCGCGGGACAGCTGCTCGTCGCCCGTCGTCTGAATACCCATCAGGCGCTGATTCACGTGTCCGCGGTAGTGGATCCTCGCCACCACCTCCTGTCCCGTGTAGCATCCCTTGTCGAAGCTCACGGTTCGCTCTGCGAGACCGGTCTCCTGGGGGAGGTTTTCGAGCCCGAAGTCCCTGCCGTATACCGGGATCCCCCTTTCCACCCGCCAGATCTCCCACGCCTCAGGTCCTACTGCGCACCCACCGGCAGACTCAACTGCTTCGAGCAATACCTCGTCCACGCCGGGGAACTGCTCCGGAAGGAGAACGTCCCAGCCTCCTCCTTCAGACTCGGGGCGACCGAGCAACACTGGACCACTGGAACTCTCGGCGAGGTCGCCGCCTGCCGCGGTCTCGGGTCTCACCTGGACAAATCGATCCTCGGCGGGAAGCTCCTGGTCGGCCCCGAATGCCCGGTTCAGCGCACCGGCAGCCCCGGGTCCGACCACGCGAAGGATCCTCGCTTCGGGAAGGGGAGAGATCGTGGCGAAGCGAGGAGGCAGGTAACGGGCGAAGTGTCTTCGCAACTCGTCCGCGCCTTCTGCCGACAGATCGAGCAGGGATGGACCCTCTCCGGTCGTTCGCTTCCATACCCGTAGATCCGCTATCGGCCGACCCTTTGGCGTCAGAGCGAGACAGGGAATCAGCTGGCCGGCCTCCGCCGCACGAAGATCGTTGGTAAGCAGTCCATGAAGAGCATCCAGGGCTTTCTCGCCCTCGACGCTCCAGATGCGCCGCGACAGGTCCTCGTACAGGCCGACCGTCCCGGTGAGGGCGGTCCATTGTCGTTCCACCTCGGCCATGTCGAATCTCCTCAGAACAGCCGACCTCCGTCCGGTACGCGCCGGGTCGGCGACAGGAGGATCGTTTCACCTTCCTCGTCCGGAACTCCGAGTGTCAGGCACTCAGACATGAAGCCGGCGATATTCCGCTCACCGAGATTGACGCAGGCGACGACCTGGAGCCCGACGAGTTCCTCCACGCCGTATCGCTGGGGAAGGCCAGCGGCAGACCATCGAAGCCCGATTTCAGGTCCGAAGTCGATCCGAAGCCGATACATGGGCTTGCGAGCGCGCGGGAATTCCTCGGCTTCCACGACGGTGCCCGTCCGGATATCTACCCGCTCGAAGTCGGTCCAGTCGATCGTCTCCATTACAGTCTCCTTCTTGTCGAAGGGATCGAGCCGGGGAATCGGGCACACGAGTATAGAAGAGGAGTTCGCACGGCGCGAGGAAGGCACACACTCGCGAGGCGTCGAAACACCTGGTCGACTCGCCCGAAATTGGAACCCTGAGTAGATTGGGCCGCCTTCTCGCGGGGCCATTCCGCCAACCTGGAAGCGTA
This sequence comes from Gemmatimonadota bacterium, assembly GCA_039585935.1. Classification (GTDB taxonomy): domain Bacteria; phylum Gemmatimonadota; class Gemmatimonadetes; order Palauibacterales; family Palauibacteraceae; genus Carthagonibacter. Next base: position 2,738 of record JBDGUY010000034.1, on the reverse strand, counting down.
CATGCTTGAGACACTACTCGCTCGTGAAGTCCAGAAGAGATCTTCCACGGTCCAACTGTCAGGCAGAATCCTGTTCCTGACCGAGGACCCGGAGTTGATTCGGCGGCAACTGGCCGGTGAAGACCTGGAGTGGGATCCGTCGATTCCCCTGCGGGACAACATCAGCACGGACGAGATCACGCCTGCATGGGTCTGCTATTACTACGACGAGACGCTCGGCCAGTATCCCTATGTCGGCCTGCGGTGCGAAGGCGAGCAGCCGATAGGAAAAGGCGACGTGATCGGCGGAGGGTTCGTGGCGGCCGTCTCCGGAAAGCGGCGTGGGAAAGGATCCAGCCGGGAGGCGTCACCTTACGCAGAACGAGCGGCAGGCATCCGAATCGTGATCGCCGAGAACATCGAGCGGATCTACAGGGAGAACTGCGAGAACCTGGGCATTCTCACCACTACCGATTTTTCGGTCATCGACCGCATTCGGCGTGGCGAAGAGATTCCGCTCGAGACATTCATCGGCGAGGCCGGACAGATTCAGCGCGACATCATCGAGTATGGTGGACTTCTCGACTACGCGGTGGCCCGACTCAAGGGCCTGGTCCAGGTACCTGATGTCGTGACGGATGAACAACGTGCGATGACCGTCGGCGAGAAGATTCTCGCCCGACACTGGGTGTCGGACCTGTCAGCGGACGCCGTAGGGGTACCGGCTGTGACGCCGGGAGATGAGGGTTTCGTGCGCTGCGATCTCCGGTTCAGCCACGAGTACGTAACTCCCATGGCATCGACCTTCTGGGAGGAGTTCGCCGGCAAGGGAGCCCCGATCGCGGATCGGGACAGCGTCCTGTTCTTTCGCGACCACCTCGCATTCCTGGATCAGGTCATAAGTCCGGAGAAGATTGAGTTGGGACTGCTGGATGCGGCGCACGCACTTCATGACCGCCAGCGGGAATTCGCGGCGGAGCAGGGCGTGCGCCTGCACGGTGAACTCCCGGATCGCGTGGGAAGTGAAGCGATCTGTCACGTCAAGATGCTGGACGAATACGCGCTGCCCGGACAGGTAATCGTGGGAAGCGACTCACATACGCCGCATTCGGGTGCAATCGGCTGCTTCGCGTTCGGTGTAGGCACGACAGCGATCGTCAACAGCTGGACTACCAGGGATGTGAGACTCCGGGTGCCGCGCTCGGTCAAAGTGGAAGTCAGCGGCACACTTCGGCCCGGGGTCACTGCCAAGGACCTGATGCTGGAGATCCTGAGGCACCCGTATGTCCGCGACGGGGAGGCGATCGGCAAGATCCTCGAGTACGGAGGCGAAGCCGTGCGGGCGCTGAGTGTCGACGAACGTGCGACGCTCACGAACATGGCCGCGGAGGTCGGAGCGTTCACGGGAATCGTCGCGCCGGACGGAAAGACTGCGGACTTCCTGGTCGAGCGTCGCGGAATGGTCCGGGCCGAGGCAGAGCGGTTGGTCGCGGATCTTGGAAGCGATCCGGGTGCGGAGTACGAGTGGACGATGAACATCGACGCGACATCTCTGCAGCCAATGGTCGCAACGCCCGGCGATCCCGGGAATGGGGTCGGTGTGACGGAAGTCGGCGAGGTGCCTGTGGACATCGTGTACGCCGGCTCCTGCACAGGCGCGAAACGCGACGATGTGGCCATGGCGGCCCGGGTCGTGGCGCGGGCGCTGGCCGAAGGCCGGGTGGTTGCCGAGGGAGTCGATGCCTACCTGCAGTACGGCTCGGTGGATGTAGAGCGCTATGCCCACGAGCAGGGCTGGCACGAGCGATTCCTGAAAGCCGGAATCCGGGTGCTGGCGCCGGGCTGCGGGGCGTGCATCAACGCCGGCCCGGGCGTCAGCGGATCGCCGGATCAGGTGACGGTGAGTTCGATCAACCGGAACTTCCCGGGCCGCAGCGGGCCGGGGAAGGTCTACCTGGCCAGCCCGTATACGGTGCTGGCCTCGGCTTTCGCCGGGAAGATCGCGGGATTCGAGGAGCGGGAGACCGCCGCGGTCTGACGCCTCAGCGGGCCTCGGATATCGCCCTGATGCCGCGTTCCGTTATCCAGCGGCGCACGACCGGCTTCCAGGCCCAGCCGAAAGCAGACGCGACCGCACCGGGCTGAAATTCCCCGATCCAGCGGTCGGCCTCGGCCCCCACGGCCTGCTCCACCCGGCGGCGCGTGTCCGGCGGTACCTGGTTCCAGTTCGGGGCCACTGCGCCAGCTTCGTAAGCCGAGTCATCGTCTGGCTGATAGCTCATCACGTCTGACAGACCCGTCTCCAACATCCGTCGCGCGTCGCGCCGGCCCGCCCGGAAATCATGGTCCCGCCAGTCGCGGTGCAGGAATCCGCCGAATCCGCCCAGGTAATCACCAGCGAGCTCGCTGTCCGATTCGGGAGCGACCAGGTACAGCTTCATGATGTCCTTGTCCCGCAGGCCGCTGCTCGCCTCGAGCACGAAGATCAGCTTTGCCAGACGGGATCGCCCGGCACGCGTGTCAGCAGAGGCAAAGACGTCGGCGTAACGCGAATCCGCCTCGATCCTCTCCATGTTGCTTTCGAGGTAATCAACCGCCGGGTCCGGCCCGAGAGCCGCCCGACCGGTGGGATCCGCAGCCACCTTCATCTCGGCGACCCGCTCGGCGAGCTCACCGATGTACCGGCCGAGCACGACTTCCTCCGGATCGGTAATCCGGTCGTCCATCTCGGGCAGGCGTTCGAGCAGCGCGCCCAGAAT
>JBDGUY010000033.1:0-14242 GCA_039585935.1 Gemmatimonadota bacterium | reverse complement strand
CGGTCGAACCGGCGATGACGTAGCCTGCCACCGGATGCTCGCCCCACCGCCGCAGATTGCGTCCGAACCCCTCCAGGTCGATAGCACCCCGGGCCGGATCGAACGGTGTCGTCACCGGCAGGTAGACTCCCTCCAGCTTCATGAGTCGGAGTCCACTTCGAGAGTCGCTTCGATGTCCAGCTCGATTCCTTCGGGCACGTCTCCCAGTCTGCGGTGACGCTCGTCGGCGAACGTCTGCATGATCAGCTCGAAATCGCTCGGGCTGGTGGCCGCGGCCTTGGCAATGTCGTAATCCACGAGACCCATCTCCACGAGGCTTTCGAGGTGCTGCTGGAAGGTCTGCGTCCCGTAGGCAGCGCTTCCCTGTTCCGTCAGCTCGAGAATCTCCTCGACCGGTTTGCCATGCAGGATGCAATCACGCACAGCGCCCGTGATCCGTATGACTTCGACCGCCGGGATCATCCGGTCCGAGTCCTTGCGCGGCAGCAGCTTCTGGGCGATCACGGCCCGAAGCGAGTCCGCCACCCTCATCCGACCGATCTCCCGCTCTTCCTCGGGGAACACGGTCAGCAGCTGGTTCAACGCCCCGAATGCAGAGGGCGAGTGCAGAGTCGAGATCACCAGCTGACCGAGCTCGGCCGCCCGAATCGCGGTTTCCATCGTTTCGCGATCCCGCATCTCCCCGATCAGGATCACATCCGCGTCCTGGCGGAGAGCCGCTCGCAGACCGCTCCGGAAGGAATCGGTGTCCACTCCGACCTCGCGCTGGGTCACCGTGCTGAGTTCATCATCGTGCAGGTATTCGATCGGGTCTTCGAGCGTGATGATGTGCTTCTTGAGTTGACTGTTGATCCGCCCGATCATCGCCGCCTGGGTGGTGCTCTTCCCCGAGCCCACGGATCCCGTGACGATCACGAGCCCGTGTTTCAGCTCGGAGATCTCGGCAAGCACAGGCGGGAGGTACAACTCCTCGAGCGTCGGGACGCTCCAGGGAATCACACGCATCACGATCATGTGCGCTCCCCGCTGCCTGAGGATGCTGACCCGGAACCTGCCAACACCGGTCAGCTCCCACGACGTATCGTAGTCGGTGAGCACATCGATCCGTTCGCGATCGCGCTCGGTGGGAATGAGCTGCAGCGCAATCTTGCGGGTCTCCTCGGGCGTGAACACCTGGCTCGACAGCTTGACGACCTTGCCATCGATCCGAGCCCGGAAGACGTCTCCCGACTTGATGTGGAGGACGCTCGCGCCCCGGTCTACGGCTGCCTTGACGAGTCGCTGCACTAGTAGCCGCGCTCCTTATCCACCTGATTATCGAGCGGTCGGCCCGCCCGCCAGTGTTCGAAGTTTCGGCGCATCAAGGCACCCTGCCGGTCCCAGAATCTGGGACTGATCGAACCCGCGTGCGGCGTAATCAAGACGTTGCCGAGGGCGCGAAGCGGGCTGTCGGGTGGAAGCGGCTCGGTCCGGAACACGTCCAGCGCCGCTCCTCGGAGCTCACCCTTGCCCAGGGCCTCGGCGAGCGCCGCCTCGTCCACGATGCCACCCCGGGAGAGGTTCAACAAGACGGCGTCCGGGCGCATCGCCGCGAGCTCGGCCGGACCGATCAGTTGCGTCGTGACCGCCGTCTCGGGGAGTGACAGGATGAGGTAGTCGGCAGCCGCAAGTGCCGCTTCCAGGTCCTCCGGGCCCAGCGTGAGGTTTACCTCCGGCATCAAGGTTCGATCCGGGTGGGCGCGAATTGCCAGGACGTTCATACCGAGCGCCTTGGCGCGCATACCGATCGCTCTGCCGATCCCTCCGTATCCGACGATCGCCACGGTGCTCTCCGCCAGTTCCCGGAGGGGGCTGCTGTCGCCGGCCATCGCCTCGTAAGGCCAGCCACCTCGTGGCACTTCCGCACCCGCAATATCGAATCCGCGGGCGAAGTACAGCATCGCACCGATGGCCCACTCGGCCAGCGGCTCGGCGTAGATCCCGGCCGAATTGCTCATCACGAGGTCCCTGTCGCCAACACCCGCGCGCAGGCTGCCGCCCACTCCAGCGGCTCCGGAGTGGAACCACTTCAGCCGGCCGGCGGCCTCGAGCAGTTCAGGCGTGATGCCGTAGCCGAAGTACACCTCGGCCTCTCCGATCGCGTCCAGCACATCTGCTGGAGCGCTCGCCGGTCCGTCTCCCGACGCGTCCGCCGGCACCCGAATGGCCCTCACGTTCCACTCGTCGGCCCCGTCGGCCTGCAGGTCCTCCACGAGCTGATCCGGGATCCTCCACGCCGGATACCGATCGGAGTGCATCCAGATCAGCAGATTCCGGGACAACGCGGCTCCCTCACTCATCGGCGGGTGGCTCCAGTCCCATCCGCTCGTAGGCCTCAGCGAGCGTGGCCCTGGCGATCACCCGGGCGCGAGAGGCGCCTTCGGCGAGCATCTCATTCACCCGGTCCGGGTGCTCGCGCAGCTCGCGGGCCCGCTCCCGGATCGGGGCGAGTTTCTCGGTGATCCCGTCGGCCAGGATCCGCTTGCAGTCCACGCAGCCGATCGTAGCTGCCCTGCACTGGACGGCGATCTCGGCACGTCTGGCCGGATCGGTGAAGAACTCGTGCAACGAATAGACATTGCAGATGTCCGGATTGCCCGGATCGTCACGACGGACCCTGGCGGGATCGGTGACCGCGGTCCGCACCCTGGCCCAGATCTCCTCCGGTTCGCCGAGCATCGGGATCGTGTTGTCCTGCGACTTCGACATCTTCGATGCGCCGTCGAGCCCGAGAATCTTCTTTGCTCCGCCGATCATCGGCTGCGGCTCCGGGAAGTATTCTCCGAACCGGGCATTCCACTTACGGGCGATCTCGCGCGTGAATTCGAGGTGCTGGCGCTGGTCTTCTCCTACCGGCACGAGCATCGCCTGATACAGCAGGATGTCGGCCGCTTGCAGGATCGGGTAGTTGAGCAGGCCGGCGCTGACCGTCTCCACCCGCTCCGATTTGTCTTTGAACTGCGTCATCCGGCTCAGCTCGCCGAGCGGGGTGACCGTATTGAACAGCCACTCGAGCTGGGCGTGCTCCGGGACCGCAGATTGTACGAACAGAATGCAGTTGTCCGGATCGAGACCCGCGGCGAACAGGCCGACCGCCATGTCGAATACCCGCTGCTTCAGTTCCTCCGGCTCGTACGGGATCGTTATGGCGTGTAGATCGACAATCGAGTAGATGCACTCGTACCTGTCGGTCAGCTCGACCCAGTTCTGGATCGCGCCGAGATAGTTGCCCAGGTGCAGGTCACCGGAGGGCTGAATACCGCTGAACACACGGGCTTTGCCTGGGGTCATTCCGGAGTCGTCGGTAGGGGTGGACAGTCTTCGTTTGCCGGCTCTCGGCGGCCTTTCCCTGGCCGCCTCGAAGGTAGCCGAACCACCCGAACGCGAGCAAGCGAGAACCGAGTGAATGTAAGAGTCGATCCCACCGCGATGCTGGAGGTGGCCCGCCGTGCGGCGGAGGCTGCCGCACTCGTACATCGGGAGGGTCGCGGTCGATTCGACCCCGCGGAATGGACCGAGAAGGGCCGGTCGGATTTCGTGACCGAAGTGGACGTGGAGGCAGAACGACGCATCTTGGAGATCATCCGGGAGGCCTTCGCGGCTCACGACGTCATGGCCGAAGAGGGTACCGACGACAGCTCGAGCGGAACGAGCGGAATCCGCTGGATCATCGACCCGCTCGACGGAACGACGAACTGGCTGCATGGATACCCGGAGTACGCCGTATCGCTGGCGGCAGAAGATGAAGAAGGCCTGCTGGTCGCGCTCGTTCTCAACTCGGCCACCGGCGAGCGGTTCGAGGCGACGCGCGGCGGAGGTGCGACCCTCGACGGAGTGCCAATTCGGGTTTCTGCGGTGGCCGAGCTCAAGCACGCGCTGGTAGGCACCGGGTTTCCGTTCAAGAAGACGGAGGTACTTCCTGACTACCTCGTTACCTTCGAGAGGGTGCTCCGTGAGACGAGCGGCATTCGGCGGGCCGGCGCGGCCGCGCTTGACCTGTGCGATCTGGCGTGCGGACGTCTGGACGCCTTCTTCGAATACTGGTTGATGCCATGGGACGTGGCGGCGGGCGCGTTGATCGTCAGGGAAGCGGGCGGAGTGTTTGAGCGCCTGGAAGTTCCCGGGCTGGAACAAAGCCTGGCTTCAGGCGCAGGCGACAGCAGACGGCTCACCAACGGGGGATTCGTCGCGGCCAACTCGGCCCTCGCCGACACGTTCAGGGCGCTTGTCGGCGGGTCGGGACGCCAGCGGAACGACGAGTAGGAACTGATCGTGTATTCCGTCAAGGAAATCTACTACACCTTGCAGGGCGAGGGTGCGCAGACGGGCCGACCTGCCGTGTTCTGCCGGTTCGCCGGCTGCAATCTCTGGTCGGGCCATGAGAAGGACCGCGAGACCGCCGTGTGTTCGTTCTGCGACACGGACTTCGTAGGAACCGACGGGCGCCGGGGGGGCAGGTTCGCGACCGCCGAGGAGCTCGCTGCGGCCGTTGCTGCGGCGTGGCCGAACGACACCGGGCGTCCTGTGGGTGCACGCGAACGACCCCTGGTCGTCTGCACCGGCGGGGAACCGCTGCTCCAGCTCGACGAGGCCGCGGTGGCCGCACTGGACGCGGCCGGCTTCGAGGTGGCTGTCGAGACGAACGGCACGCTTCGACCACCAGCCGGAATCGACTGGATCTGCGTCAGTCCGAAGGCCGGGGCGCCGTTGGTCCAGCGGAGCGGCCATGAGCTGAAGCTCGTGTTCCCGCAGGACGGAGCGCCGCCGGAAGCGTATGCTGATCTTGAGTTCGACCGGTTCTCTCTGCAGCCGATGGATGGCCCCCGGCGCGCGGAGAACACGAAGCTCGCGGTCGAGTACTGCCTCGCGCACCCGCAGTGGCGGCTCAGCCTGCAGACTCACAAGTACATCGGAATCGACTGAACGACCGCACGGAATGAGGCGATATGGAAATCTGGAAGGAGTTCACGTTCGAGGCCGCACACCTGCTTCCCAACGTGCCAGAAGGACACAAGTGCCGGCGGCTCCACGGCCATTCCTTCCGTGTCAGGGTCACCGTCGGTGGCGCGCCCGACCCGACACTCGGCTGGATCGTGGACTTCGCCGATATCGGGACTGCCTGCGAGCCGATCAGGAAGCGTCTCGACCACTATTATCTGAACGAGATCGAGGGCCTCGAAAATCCAACCAGCGAGGTACTGGTGAGGTGGATCTGGGATCGGCTGCAACCGGTGCTTCCAGGTCTCAGCCGGCTCGAAGTCAGCGAAACGTGCACGTCTGGATGTGTCTACTCGGGAGAGTGAGACCGGCGAATCCGAACCGGCTCGTGAGGCGCTGAACCAGCAGCTGGCGCCGCTCGGGCGAGCGGCGCCAGCACCGGCGACTATCCGTTCTTTTCGGCCTCTTCTTCCGTCTTATCCTCGTCGCCCTCCGCCGGCGACCCGGCCTCCGCCTCGATCGCTTCGAGCTCGGCCACCAGTTCGGCCTCGAGAATCTCGGCCTCGGCAAGCTCGGCTTCCGCTTCCTTGACCTCGGGCGGATCTCCCGCTTCCAGGGCCTTCGGCTCCTCCCGCTCGGCGGCGGCGATCAGGCCCATGTCCCGCTTCAGAGCCAGAAGCCTGTCCTCGACGTCGGTCTCGCCGCCGACTTCGAGCATCGCGAATTCCTGCTCCAGGCTGTCGCCCGTGAGATCCTCTGTCACCTCGGCCGACGCGAGAGCCTTTCGCTCCGTCTCTTCGATCTTCTCGACCATCTGATCGAACGCCCGGAAGGCGCTCTTGTCCTGCAGACCCGCCATCGTCTCGTGAATCCGCTTCTGCGCCTGTGCTCGCTTCTGCTTGGCGATCAGCAGGTTCTTCTTGCGCTTCGCTTCTTCGATCTTGGCGTTGAGCTGGCGCAGAGATTCCTTCAGGCGTTCCGTCTCTTCACGGTGCTTGAGCCACTGCTCCTCGAGCTCGGCGGCATGCCGGGCGTGCTCCTGGCCGCGCATCAGCGCTTGCTTGGCGAGGTCGTCACGCTCCTGGCCGATGGCTAGCCGGGCGCGTCGTTCCCAGTTCTGGGCTTCCTTCCGTTCCGCTTCCACCTGTCCTCGCAGGCGGCGCTCGTCGGCGATGGCCATCGCGACTTCCTGCTTCGCCTGCGCGAGCTGGCGTCGCATGTCCTCGATGACCTGGACGAGCATCTTCTCCGGGTTCTCCGCCTTGGCGATGAGGTCGTTGATATTCGACCGGAGAAGCCGGGAAAGCCGTTCAAAGAGTCCCATGGCCCTGTCAGTCCAATCCGAGTTTGTGTCTGTGCGAGGTCACGGCGAGCGCGAGGCTCTCCAGCGACGCAAGGAATTCCGAATAGTCCAGATTCTCGATCTCCAGGGCATCGGTAAGGATGACGTCTCCTTCCTCGAGCCCGTAGGCACCGTGCACCAGATCCGTGGCGTTCAGACCCAGCAACTGCTCATACAACTTGAGACGGTCCTCGGTGCCCTCGGGCACCGTGCCGATCTTCGCCCGGAATACGACGAGCGGTGGTGAGTACGTCAGAACCACGGCCGGCTCGCCGGTGTCGGTTCCGCCGGGAGGATCGACGATCCACAGGTTCTCACCAATCTCCTCGTACTCCATCTCCGTACGGATCAGGAAGCTCTCGAGGTCTTCGCGACTGATCATCGGTCTCCATCCTCAGTGAGGGCGGGCCGCCCGCTCTCAGTGTTCTCCTCGAGCAGCCGGGTCAGGAACTCCTGATGCTCCGCCAGTTCTTGCACCTGGTCCACGAGGGCTTCGATCTGACCTTCGATTCGTGCGACCCGCTCGGCGTCAGCACCTTCCGGCAGGCTCGTCTGGCCTGCCCCCGACTCGAGACGTTTGGCCATCGCGGCCGCTATCGGAGCGACGACGAATACCACGATCAGGATCAGGACCATCGGCGTCATATGCTTCTGCCGAATCCGTTCGAGTCCGGGCCCTCGTGCCGATTCGCTTTACGAAGCACGGGGGTGCCGAGTTTCAGGTCGAGCGCCTCGCGGCTCACGGACGCCCGGAACAGGGTAACGCATTCATCGCGTACGGATCAACGGCTGGACAGGCCTGTTTTGAGGGACTCGCGCAGGAATCCCCCGGTATGGCTGTCCTCCGATGCCGCGACCTCCTCCGGCGTACCCGCCACGACGACGTCGCCGCCACCGTCGCCGCCTTCCGGCCCCAGATCCACTACCCAGTCAGCCGTCTTCACGACGTCCAGATGGTGCTCGATCACCAGGACCGTATTGCCCTTGTCCACCAGGCGGTGCAGAACCTCAAGCAGGATGCGGATGTCCTCGAAATGCAGACCCGTGGTCGGCTCGTCCAGGATATACAGGGTACTCCCGGTGCTCCGCTTTGCAAGCTCCGAGGCGAGCTTCACTCTCTGCGCTTCCCCACCCGACAGCGTGGTCGCCGACTGGCCGAGCGTGATGTATCCGAGTCCGACGTCGCACAGGGTCTGCAGCTTCGTACGCAAGGTAGGGATCGCATCGAAGAATTCGCGGGCCTCCGACACTGTCATGTCCAGCACGTCCGCGATGCTCTTGCCCTTCCACAGGACCTCGAGGGTTTCGCGGTTGTAGCGCTTCCCGCGGCATACGTCGCACGGGACGTACACGTCGGGAAGGAAATGCATCTCGATCTTCACCAGCCCGTCGCCGCGGCAGGCCTCGCAGCGTCCACCCTTGACGTTGAAGCTGAACCGCCCCGGCCGGTACCCGCGGATCCTCGACTCCGGGAGCTTCGAGTACAGGTCCCGAATCGGCGTAAACACGCCGGTATAGGTCGCCGGATTGGAGCGCGGGGTGCGACCGATCGGGCTCTGGTCCACATCGATCACCTTGTCGATCCGATCCAGGCCCTCTATCCCGTCGTGCGCTCCGGGCACGGCCCGGGCGCGGTGCAGGTCGCGGGCCAGCCGTCGATACAGGATGTCCTCGACCAGCGTCGACTTCCCCGATCCGGACACGCCGGTCACGGCGATGAACGTGCCGAGCGGCAGACGGACGTCGATCCCCTTCAGGTTGTGCTCGCGGGCACCGTGGACCACGAGCTCCTCTCCCTCGCGTCCCGGTCGCCGCGAATCCGGCACCGGAATCTGTCGATCGCCGCGCAGGTAGGCCGCGGTGAGCGAGTCGGTCGATGCCAGGAGATCCTCCACGCTGCCCGACACGAGCACGCGCCCGCCCCGGCGCCCGGCGCCCGGCCCCAGGTCTACCACGTGATCGGCTGACCGGACGGTCTCCTCGTCGTGCTCGACGACCAGTACCGTATTCCCGAGGTCCCGCAGGCTCTCGAGCGTCCCGAGGAGCCGCCGGTTGTCGCGGGGGTGCAACCCGATACTCGGCTCGTCGAGGACGTACAGGACCCCCACCAGGCGGCTGCCGATCTGCGTCGCCAGCCGGATTCGCTGTGCCTCGCCTCCGGCCAGGGTGTCGGCCGAACGCCCGAGCGTCAGGTAGCCCAGCCCGACTCGGGTCATGAACCCGAGCCGATCGCAGACTTCCTTGAGGATCGGCAGGGAGATGTCCGGATCGAGATGAGCGGAACCAGGATCATCCCTCAGGCCCTCGAACAGTTCGAGGACCCGTTCTACCGGCTCGTCGATCACCTCCGTCAGCCGATGATCCGCCACCGTGACCGCCCGGCTCTCAGCGCGCAGCCGGCCTCCCTCACACGAGGGACACACACTTGCCGTCATGTACTCGTGCAGCTGCCGATGCAACGTCTCGCTGTCCGTCTCGTGGTACTGGTTGCGAATGTACTCGAGCGCTCCCTCCCAGTTCAGGTCGGGATCTCCCCCCAGCACCACCTCGCGCTGGTCCTCGGTCAGGTCTCCCCAGGATGCGTTGAGTTCGAATCCATGAGATTCGGCGAGAGCGGGGAGCGTGACCCGTCGCAAGCGACCCGCAGGGCTGCCCCACGGCAGGATGACTCCCTCGAGGATGGAAATCCTCGCGTCTCCGAGCAGCAGCTCGGGATTCGGCTCGAGTCGCACGCCAAGGCCATCGCAGTCCGGGCAGGCGCCATATGGAGAATTGAACGAGAACTGGCGCGGCTCGAGCTCGGCGATGTTGATGCCGCATGACGCGCAAGCGTAGCGCTCGCTGAACAGATGCAGTTCGCCCGCGCCGTCTCCGGCACCGACATGTGTCCGGACCTCAACGGTGCCGCCCGCCATGCGTAGCGCCGTCTCCACCGACTCCGCGATCCGGGCCCGCTCATCCGCGCGAGCGACGAGCCTGTCCACCACCACGGAGATGTCATGGTTGGTGCGGCGATTCAGTTTCGGGGGATCGCTGAGCTCCACGAGCTCTCCGTCCACCCGGGCCCGGACGAACCCCTCCTGCAGGGCTTCGTCGAACAGCTCCCGGAATTCGCCTTTCCGGCCCTGCACGAGCGGGGCAAGGATCTCTACGCGCAATTCGTCAGGCCACGCGGCGATCTGCTCGGCGATCTGCGTCGCAGACTGGCGGCGCACCGGCCGTCCGCACGAGGGACAGTGCGGAGTCCCGACCCGGGCCCAGAGCAGCCTGAGATAGTCGTAGATCTCGGTGACCGTGCCGACCGTACTGCGCGGATTGCGGCTTGAACCTCGCTGCTCGATCGCGATCGCCGGAGACAGGCCTTCGATGCGGTCCACATCCGGCTTTTCCATCACCCCCAGGAACTGGCGGGCGTATGCGGAGAGCGACTCGACATATCGACGCTGACCCTCAGCGTAGATCGTGTCGAAGGCCAGCGAGGACTTTCCCGAACCGGACAGTCCGGTGATCACCGTAAGGGAATTTCGGGGAATCTCGACGTCGATGTTCCGCAGATTGTGCTCGCGGGCACCACGAACGACGATCCGATCCGAGGCAGCTCCGCGGGTCAAGGAATTACCTCGCCGCGCCACAGATCCTCCAGGCTTTCGCGCTGCCTCACGACCTGCCACGAACTCCCATCCACCAGGACTTCGGGCGGCCTTGGACGGCTGTTGTAGTTGGAGGCCATCACGAATCCGTAGGCCCCCGCGTCACGGAGCTGCAGCAGGTCTCCCGGGAGCGTGGCATGCAGTCGGCGCCCGGTCCCGAGCACATCTCCCGACTCACAAGTCGGGCCGAGGACCTCGACCGTGGGGTCGCCTGACAGTTCCCCGACGACCGGAATGATCGCGTGCTGTGCCCCATACAGGGCGTGCCGGGCGAAGTCCGTGTGCCCTGCATCGCATACGACGGCTGAATTGTCGCTCCCGTCGCGCAGGTAGAGGACGCGCGTGAGAAGCAGGCCCGTCCTGGCTACCACCGAGCGACCGGGTTCGAACATGAGGTCCGCGTCGATTCCCCGCAGTCCTTCGGTCAGCTTGCGGACGAGCTCCCGGGGTTCGGGATCCGACCCGTTCGCATAGTCGACTCCCAGTCCTCCGCCCACGTCCAGTTCGCGCACCGGGGCGCCGATCCCGTCCAGGGTTTCGATCAGACTCAGAAGCAGATCGAGTGCTCGCCCGTAGGGCTCGACGGAATCGAGCCCGGATCCGAGGTGGAAAGCCAGCGTGCGGGGAGCCAGGTACGGGTCGGCGGACAGGCGCTCCCAGATCTCCGGCACGCGCTCCGGGGAGAAGCCGAATTTCGCGTCCGCCCGAGCCGTCTCGAGGGACGGGTGAGCCCCGGCCGTGATCCCCGGTCTCACTCGCAGCCCGACATGTACCGGGCCGTGCGGGCTCTCCGAGCCGTGCGCCAGTGCCGCATCCACCTCGAGGTCGGATTGCAGCACGATCAACCCCACCCCGAGTCGGATCCCATCCCGCACTGCCTCGGTCGACTTGGGGACGCCACCGAATACGATCCGCGGGAGCGGAAAGCCCGCCTTGCGGGCTCGCGCCATCTCTCCCGGTGTCGCCACCTCGGCTCCGACCCCCGCCCTCTCGATTCGGGCCAGGACCGCGAGATTCGTGTTGGCCTTGGCCGCAAAGTTGATACGGGCCGGATCACCCACCGCATCGACCCAGCGGCCGATCCCCGCGTCGATCGCCTGCGCATCGTACACGTAGGCGGGCGTACCGACCTGCTCGGCGATCAAGTGGAGGACTTCGGCGGAGATCGCCGCGGCATGAGGAACGACCGGCTCCGGGCCGAACTCCGGGGCCCGATGCTCCCTGGGGCGCGAGTCGCTCACGCGTTCCGCGGGACCAGGATGCGGCCGGCGAGAGGATCGATCTCGGCCTCTATCGGAGTCACTCCGCGTGCCTCGCCGTCTACCTGCGCGGCGACCGGCGGATCCGATTCGACGAGGACTTTCCTGGCCTGCAGGAAAATCATGCGATCGTCACCCGTGTAGCGTTTCAGCGCCACCTTCCAAAGCATCGACGCCATGTCGGGCAGATGACGGGGAGCGAATACGGCCACGTCGAGCAGGCCGTCCTGGAACGATGTCTTCGGCGCCACCTGGACCTCCACCGGCAGCGAGCCGGCACCCAGCAGCCCCGCGTTCGCCAGCAGGACCATCACGGCCTGGACCTCGATTTCCTGGTCATCCGCTACGATCCGATACGAGATCGGTTTGGCCGTCACCACGTTCTTAAGCCCGGCGTAGAAATAGGCGAGAACTCCCAGCCGGCTCTTCATCTCCGATGTCGTCTCGGCCATCACACTCGCGTCGAGGCCCGCGCCGGCGATCAGGGCAAACCGTTCGTCGCCGATTCGTCCCAGGTCGATTCTCTCCGTCGCTCCCTCCACGGCGACCCGAACCGCTTCCTCCAGCGACAGGGGAATCCCGAAATTGAGAGCCAGCTGATTGCCTGTCCCGAACGGCAGAATCCCTACCGGCGTCGTGCTGCCGGCGGTGCCTCGCAGGGCCAGGGCGATCGTCCCGTCTCCACCGGCCGCCACAACGGCTCGATACCCTCGCAGCGCGGCAGTCCGGACGACGGTCAGCGCCTCCTCGGGTGTGGAGGTCTCGACGATGTCGAAGGGCACACCCCGGGCTGCCATGGCGCCCCCGATACGACGTCGGAGGGCAGCGGGCTGCCCTCCCGCCGCTCTCGGGTTCACGAGCACCAAAAAGCGCTCGGAATCGGGGGCCGGAAACTCAACCATGTACGCCGACCTGTTGAAACGCCTGTGCCTGGTTCGTCATGCGGCTCCGGTCCGCCTGTGTTCAACTCGGGTCGCCGTCCAGAACGGGGGCGCAATTTAGCGATCTGAAGGGAATCCCGGCAGTACCCGTGAAACTCCCCCATGAAGTCTCGTCAGAACTCCCACTCGCGAAACAGCATCATACCCCACGTCCGGGAACTGTAGGTACTGAAGCTGTACCCATAGGATGCGTACCTGTTGAATCGGTCTTCGGTCTTGAATTCGATGCGCCAGGCTGGCAGAAAGGCATAGTCGATCGTCAATCCGGGGAGTCGTCCGCCAAGCGGCTGCGTGACCTTTACGAACAGATCGGGCGTCAGGTAGCGTCCGATTTCGATTTCGGTGCCGTACAGCAGGCCTGTCGTACCCGATGTCAGTTCTCCCTCGGTGGCTCCGGACGAACGGATGTCCACATAGTCGACGAGCCCGACACCTCCCACCAGGACCTGCGACACCTGGTTGCTCACCGATCCCAGAAGCCCTTCGCGAACCAGGGTCGTCGCGAAGTCACCGCCCTGGTTCGAAGCGCTGAAGCAGGCCGTGGAGAACAGCAGATAGCAGATCCGGTCTGACTCGGGCAGTGGCGGGTCACTGCTCGTCGTCATCGTCGGCGCGAGAGACGATCCCCCCACATGAACCTGGATCGTCACCCTTCCGATCTCTCCCTGGGTCCGATATTCGGCGTTGATATCGAGATTGGGATCCAGTCCGGGGGTTCCAACGAACGTGATGTCGCCACGAGTGATCTGGAGCTGCCTTGAATACAGGCTCGAGACTTCCGTCCCGGTGCCGGATACGTAACGGAACTTGCCGCGCGGAAGGGACAGGGTACCGATCGCTGTCAATTCTCCCTCCGCCCGGTCCATCCGCACCTGGAGGTCCCCACGCAGTTCCACGTCCAGGGCGCTCGAGCGAAGCCAGAAGTCAGGTCCCACGCTGAGCCGGGCGTCCATCTTCAGGTTCTGGAGAAACGGGTTCTCCAGCCGGCCGATCAGCCGCTCATCGCGCACCACCACGGTGTCCAGCAGCGCATACACCGAGGGATCCGTCAGGTCCACTACGCGCCGCTGGCGTACGAAGCGCTCGGCATCGACCCGGCCCTGCGAGACCTGGAAATCACCACCAAGTTCGGGACGACGATAGCTCCCGGTTAGAGTCCCTTCGCCGTCGAACGTGGCCCGCATGCTCCGGCGATCGATACCGAGGAACCGGTCTGCCCGGAATCCGAGATCGAGCTCCATATCGGTCAGCTCCTGCACTCCGACGCGCCCATGCACGACGGCCATGCCCCCGGCCGAGGACACCAGGGTCACCGTATCGATCACCGCGTAAGCGCCCTCGAACACGAGGCCGCCCGTCACATCCTGCACCCGGATGCCAAGTGAGGGAATCGTGGCGGCGGCAGCCTGGATACTGGTCTCTCCATCGAACCAGAGCTCTCCAGGTCGTCCGGTGATCCGGAATTCGCCCAGAGCGGTTCCTTCGACACCCTTCAGCGACTCCACCTGCAGCTCGAGTGCCCGCAGTGGCATGTTGTCCACTGCCACGAGCAGATCGATCGGTTCGTCGAGTAGTCGCCGTTCCACTTCCCGCAACGACAGGTCCACCCGCAGGAACCCATCGACCCTGGCGATCTCGGCGTCGTCCGTGACCAGGGCCGAGTTCACGGCGAGTCTCCGACCCGCATACGTGAGGTCCGTCGTCAACCGCTCGTAACCGATTCCGCCGATCGATGGAGTGTCGATGGTTGCCTGCAAGTCGGCGAATGGCGCGTCGGCGGTGCCGCGAATCTGCACGTCGATATCGATTCGACCGCGCAGGTCCCACGGGTTGCCCGGTGCCTCGAGGAAGTTCTGCAGGTGCAGGCCCCGGGCCTGAAGGTCGAGGGCCGCCTGCCCGCTGTCCGGAATGGCCCCGTCAATACGCAGGAATGTTCCATCCGAGCCATCGAGCTGGACGCTCCTGGCCGTAAACCCATTGTCGCCGTAGGTGATCACCGCCGTGTCACGAAGCACGAGATCCCGACCGGCTCCCATCATTCGCAGCCGGTTCAGACGGAACGCCTTCTGGTGC
>JBDGUY010000032.1:0-17719 GCA_039585935.1 Gemmatimonadota bacterium | reverse complement strand
GCGGATGCGGGACTGGACCGGCTGCTCGCCGCGTTTCCGGCCGCGTCCAGCTCCCGAAACGAGCCGGTCTCGAAGCTTGACGGACGACTGGCGGTCGATGCGCGTGTAACCGGTCACGCAGGGGACACCGGTGAGCCGAGAATCGACGGGACCGCGACGCTCAGCGAGTTCGAGGCTCGGATCGATCCGCTGCGAGCCCCGATCCGTGC
Source organism: Gemmatimonadota bacterium (assembly GCA_039585935.1). Lineage (GTDB taxonomy): Bacteria > Gemmatimonadota > Gemmatimonadetes > Palauibacterales > Palauibacteraceae > Carthagonibacter. Next base: position 17,510 of record JBDGUY010000032.1, on the reverse strand, counting down.
GGCCGAGATTCCGATTCGACTCCAGGGGGAGACGGCATCGTGGCAGAATGTCAGGATCGGAATCGGAGAAAGCGAAGGAACGTCCTCCGGAAAGGTGGATGACCTGTTCGGCTCGCGGGCCAGCATCCGTTCGAAGCCGACCGTTGACGCCGAGGCTCACTTCGGACGGTTGGATCTCGATGCCGTGTTACCGGAGCGACGGGACGACGAACTGGGTTGGGGGCGACTCGCGCTGGCGCAGCTCGGAGACAGACCGGTCGACGGATCGACAGCGGCCGAGTTGGCGGCGTCCAGGGGACAGCACCGACCCTCCGAGCCGCCAGTCACCGGCGTCCTGCAATTGACGGCGGATACTCTGCTTTATGGCGGCGTGATTCTCGACGATGTGACGGGTTCCGTTCAGGTGGGCAGGCAGCGAATCGAAGTGCCGAAGATTGAATTCGGCGCGTACGGCGGACGCGGTACCGCTGCGGCGTCGCTCGAGCTGGGCACGGGTTATGTCGAGCCGTTCGGACTGCAGCTCGAATTGCGAGACGTCAGAGCGGAAGAGTGGCTGGCGCGGCATACGCCCCTCGGCAAAGCTCTGAGCGGCACGATGAGCCTGGACCTCGAGCTCGCGGGAGGGCTCGACACCCTGCTGCTGCCGGGTGAGAATTCGCTCGCCGGATCCGGCGAGATCCGGATCAGGGACGGCGCGGTACAACCGAACCCGCTCACCGAAGCTTTGGCCGCGGCACTCGGGGCCGCCGATCCGTTCGGCAGGACGCTCAGGGACTGGGCGTCCCGGTTCCGCATCGACGACGGTGCCGTGTATCTGTCCGACGGCAACTTCGAATTCGATCGCGGAGACGCAGACCTTGGCGGTTCGGTCGCGTTCGATGGCGCCCTGGACCTGTCGCTCCTGCTGCGGCCGGATCCGGAGCAGGTTCGGTCCCTTTCGGACGCAGTTCTCGCCGGCGTCCCGGAATCCGCCCGCGGTGTGCTTGCCCAGGGCGGACAGGTCGAACTGGGCCTGAGGGTCGGGGGACGGCTCGATCGTCCCACCGTCGCGGTCGACCCGTCGACCTTCGATCGGTCACTCGATGCGGTCGTTGGCGCCGGGCAGAGCGAGATCGAACGGCGTGGACTGGATCTGCTGCGCCGGCTTACCGAAGGCGCCGGGGATACGACGGCGGTCGAGGCGCCGGACGCTCAGCCGGACTCTGTCGGTGACGCGGACGTGGACAGTTCGCGGTGAAGCGACAGTCCGACCGCATTCCGAGAGCCGGTGCCGCCCTCGGTCTGATGCTCCTGCCGCTGCTCATCTCGGCCGGCGGGTGCATCTCGGGTCGGGTCCTTACCGGGTATCCCGGATATCCGTTCGCCCGGTTCGACTCGCCACTGCCCTCCGACTCCACGTTCTTTCTGCTTCAGCCGGCGATCGAGAGCGAGGGCTTCCCCCTCGACTACACGGTTCTTGACGAAGGGCTGATTACCACGCGCAGTGCCGAGTATCTCGGAAGACCGGTGTTCCTGAACGTCGTCGTCGAACCCCTGGTGCGGAACGACTCTGCGGGATCGCCGAAGCCGGATCAGACACGGACACGCGTGTGGGTGGCGGCCTACGAAGAGACCGTTTCCGGGGCCGAGCGCATCAATCCTCTACAGGAAGATGTGTGGGCGGGAGTAATGGATCTGGCGTCGCGGCTCAGTGCTGCAGTGGATGGATCGATCCCGATCGGACCCGAATCGGGATCCGACGGGGGGTCAGCTTCCGGCCCGAAGTCCTGACGGAACGCGACTCCCGACGGTCTGACTCCGGCTGACGCTCGGAAGCCCTCCTCTTGGCGGACAATGCCCGCCTCCCACTCCCACACCCATTCCGGTGCCGCGGCCGGCGCCGATCCTGGCGAGTACGTCCACGGGCCGATCGTCGATCGGACGGAAGGGACCCGGCTCGGCAGACGGACTGACGAGGAAGTCCGACACCCGCGCATACTTCGCCGCGGCATGCTCTTCCTCATCCTCTTCCTCGAGGGTCTCGAGGAACATCACGGGCCGTGGCGCGCCGGAGGCAACGGCGGCCGGAATCGGCGCGATTTCGGGCAGCGTCAGTCGTTTTGCCGGCGACGGACCGGCGGTCGGCGGAGAACCACCCGCTGCCGCATCGGCGATCTCGATGACCTCCATCGGCTTGTCGAGATCGGGCTGTTCATCCTCAGGAAGCGGTATGACCTGAAGCGCCGCACTGGAAGCCCCGCCGGACATGGGCTCGACGGAAAAGCGGACCATGGCCAGCAATGCCGCGTGCACGAGCACGGACACCACGATGCCGACGGTCATCGCGCCTCGCCAACCCCTGTCGAACCGGCTTTGCTCCCTCATCCCTGCTCCGCCTCCTGGCCCGCAAAGATTACTTCACTCCCCTCAATATCATAAACAACCCGTTACAGGGAAAGGTGTTCCCGGTTCTCGGCGCCCGGGCGGAGGAGAATCTTCCCCACGCTCTGTCGCGACTGGAGCCTCGCGTGAGCCGCTGCCGCCTGCTCGAGATCGAACACCCGGTCGATCACAGGTTTCACCCGACCGGCCGCCGCATGAGACACGATCGCCTCGAACTGGGGCCTCAACATCTCGGTCTCATTCCACAGGTGCCCGAGGTTCACGCCTGCCACCGATCGGTTGTCGTCCATCAGGGCGATCGCCCCGAACCGGGGCATGCGAATCACGCCACGGATCGCGGCCGGGAGACTCCGTTTCGTTCCCGGAGCCAGCGACGAGGCTCCGAAGCAGCACAAGCGTCCCCCCGGGGCCAGCAGGTCGTAGCTCCTGCGGAATGAGCTTCCGCCGATCGGGTCGAGCGCGATGTCCACTCCCCGGCCTGCAGTCAGCTCCCGGACCCTGTCGGGCCAGTCGGTGGTGCGCGAGGCGATCGGCTCGACGTCGTGAGAGCGGAGGAAATCGTGTTTCGCCGGGGATGCCGTACCGATCACCCTGGCTCCGACGATGCGGCATAGCTGAACGGCGGCCGTACCGACACCTCCGGCGGCACCGTGTACCAGGACGGTCTCCCCGGCGCGCACGGAACATACCCGGTGCAGCATCTGGTGCGCGGTCAGATAATTGACCGGCAGGCTCGCGGCGACGTCGTCGGGAACTGCGTCCGGAGTCCGGACCACGAGATCCGGTGGCAGACAGACGTAGTCCGCGTAGCCTCCGAAGCGCGTCACGGCCGTGACGCGTTCGCCCTTCCACGCCGTATCGACATCAACTCCGACATCATCCACCGTCCCCGACACTTCGTACCCCGGCACGAACGGCAATGGTGGCGCATCCGGGTACAGTCCGAGCCTGGCCATGACTTCCGCGAAATTGACTCCGGCGTACTCGACCCTGATCCGGAGCTCCCCGGCTGCAGGATGCGGATCCGGCTCCTCCCGGGGCTTCAGCACACCCGGTTCCCCGCGCCCGGTGATCCATACGCGCCTCATCGCAGGGCCTCCGGTTGGATGGAGGTGACCAGGTCGTCGACCGTGTAGCTGAACTCTTCATCCACCATGCGCTCCTCGATATCGACGCTGACGAACGACGGATAGCCGAGCTGCTGATCGTACCTGACCTCGAGCTGGTGCGGCTCGAGGCGGATCAACGCGTCGAGCTCGTTGAACAGCTGGTCGACTGTCGGGAAATCGTCATTACGCTCCTCGGGCAGCGGGGTTGACGTTTCCAGGTTCCTGACCAGGGTCACGACCCCGTCGACTACGTAGACCCTCGCCGGGAATACGTCCGGACAGAAGCAGGAACGAAGATAGTTGAAGTCGTAGGCGCCAGGTGCGTTCGCGATCCAAAGTGAGCGCGCGGCCGCCAGATCGTCGAGTCTTTCGTCCTCCTCCGTACTGCATGCCGCCGTGAGCGGCACCAGGCAGAGGCCGAGAAGGAATCCTGAGCGCCAGTTCATGGTATATCTCCTGAGCAGGCCGAGCGGTCGGATCTCGAGCCGATTCATATTCACGCATACGAACATACGAATCATGTGCGGACGATTCACGTTGACGACACCGGCGGCGGTGTGGGCAAGGCTTTTCGAGCTCGATTCCGTCCCCGAGCTGGGGCCGCGCTACAACATCGCACCCACGCAGCAAGTGGCGGCAGTCCGGTCTACAGCGCGCCCGCAGACGGATGCCGCCGAATCCGGCAGAGTGGAGAGCCGGAACGGTTCGAACAGGGAACTCGCGTTGCTCAGGTGGGGACTGGTACCGCACTGGGCCAGAGAGCCCGATCTCAAGGGGCGCACCCTGATCAACGCCCGGTCCGAGACCGTGGCGGACAAGCCGTCATTTCGTGATTCGTTCAGATTCCGTCGCTGCCTGGTGGTCGCAGATGGGTTTTACGAGTGGCAGCCGGCCGGGGCCCGTAAACAACCGTTCTGGATTCGACTCGACTCCGGGGCCCCCTTCGCCTTCGCCGGACTGTGGGATCGATGGGTGGGCGAAGACCAGACACTCGAGAGCTGCACGCTCCTGACTACGGAGGCAAACGAGGGCCTGCGGCCGCTACACGACCGGATGCCGGTAATCCTGGACCCCCAGCACCATGAGGCGTGGATCGATCCCGACACGCCGCACTGGGAGCTCGAATCGCTGCTCGGGCCGTATCCTTCCGAGTCGATGACCTACCACCCGGTCTCTACTTACGTTAACCATGTAGGACACGACGATCCCGCGTGCATCGCGCCGCTCCGCTCTCAAACGGACTTGTTCGGTTGAGCCGATTCGGCGTCTCGCCCGCGGCATACGAGCGGAGAGAAGATTGCCTCAGGCCGCGAAGGACCCTCGCAGCAGCGATGTGATTCCGCTGCGCGGGCGAAACCCGGGCACCCCTCTGGATATCGACTGGGTCGCTGCCGTCCGGGTGAATCGCAGCGCCGTGGAGCGACGGGCCGGCCAGATTGCCGCCCGGCGTTCGGTGAAGAAGACGTGGCAGGCGGCGTGGTATCTTCGCGCGATCACCTGTATCGACCTCACGACACTCGCGGGTGACGACACGCCAGGACGGGTGCGTCGTCTGTGTGCCAAGGCCCGCACTCCGGTGAGGCCCGACATCCTGGATGCACTCGACGCCGACGGCCTCCCGATTCACGCCGCGAGCGTGTGTGTGTACCACCGATTCGTAGAGGTGGCGCTCCGGGCCCTCGAGGGCTCGGGAATCCCCGTTGCCGCGGTCGCGGCGGGATTCCCGCACGGTCTGAGCCCGTTCGAACAGCGGGTGAGGGAGATCGAGGCCTCGGTGCGGGCCGGGGCGGGCGAGATCGACATCGTCATCACCCGGGCCCACGTGCTGACCGGCGACTGGCAGGCGCTGTACGAAGAAGTCCGGACATTCCGGGAGGCGTGCGGAGCGGCCCACCTGAAGACGATTCTGGCGACCGGCGAGCTCGGTTCCCTGAGAAACGTAGGGAGAGCGAGCCTCGTGTGCATGATGGCGGGGGCCGACTTCATCAAGACCTCGACCGGCAAGGAATCCGTCAACGCGACTCTGCCGGTCGGGCTGGTGATGGCCCGCGCCATTCGGGAATACAGGGAGCGCACCGGATTCGAAGTCGGGCTCAAGCCGGCCGGAGGGATCCGAAAGGCGAAAGACACCCTCCCGTGGTTGTCGATGATGCGAGACGAGCTCGGTATGCCCTGGACCCGATCGGGCCGGTTCCGATTCGGCGCCAGTTCCCTGCTCGGAGACCTCGAGAGACAGCTCGAACACCTGGCGACCGGAAGGTACTCGGCCGGATATCGGCACCCGCTCGCATGACCGACCGGACCGCGATCGCGGCGATATTCCTGGCTCTGATCGCGGTCGCCGCTCCGCCGGTCGGCCAGACACAGATCGCATCGCCACCCGCACCGGACACGGTCCCCGACTACGTTTCGCAATACCTGTCGCTGTACGAGCGCGCGCCGAGCGTGTTCGACGTGCGAGAGGCTGTCGCGAGTTGGGAGGCAGATGGCAGCCTCGATTCCGCATCTGACTCTCTCCTCGTGGCACGCATGTGGAGAAGGGCCCTGGAGACCGGTGAGGCGCTCGCCTGGCTACCCGGTCCGGCGGCCAACGGAGTCTCGAGCGACACGGACCGAGAACTGCATGCGCTCGTGAATCTAGAACGCGCCAGGATCTTATTGCCTGGTGCAGCGGCCGGCAGGGCGGGTCTCGACAGCCACGAACGACCGGACGTCCCGGGAGCGGCCGATTTCTGGGCGGCGTGTGTTTCAGCTACATCCGCGGTCGAACAGGAGTTGTGGCTCGATCTGCGCGCCCTGTTCACACCCGAGGAGCGGGAGGCCTGGGATGCTGCGGCGACGGGCGAGAAGTGTGAGATCGTGCGCCTGGCGATCGACGAGCGAGCCGTGCGCTCCGCCCTGTCGGCCGACGAGCGGCTCGCGGTGCACTACCAGCGACTGCGCGCGGCCCGGACCCGCTACGGCATCTCCAGACCACGATTCATGAAGACCGCATCCGACTACCGGGGACGTCCCGACAGCCTGGAAGTGGACGATCGGGGCTACATGTGGATTCGGCTCGGCGAGCCCGACGAGCTCTTCTTCGTCACCCGCCCCGTCGAGAGCGACCTCCTGGGAATCGAGGAGGACTGGGCCTACGAACGTACCGGCGGCGTCTGGCTGTTCCACTTCGTGCCGTGCGATACCAATCGCCCGGTGCCATGCATGCCGCGCAGCGGTCACTCCCTCGTCGAGTCGTTCGGTCCCCTGTCGATTCCCGGGACTTTCTTCTTCCAGCGCTACGTGACCCGGCTGTCCATTGACCCGGTGCCGCTCAAACGGATGGTCTTCACCTACCAGGCCGCTGACGCCCTGGATGCGTCGCTCAACGCCGCCGAGGCGAGGATCTACAATCGGCAGACCCAGATGATTGCCAGGGAGCTTCAGGTCCGCGCGATCACCGAGGTTCCCGATGTACCGGACCTGCTGCCGGTGGTAGATGTCGCATTCGAGTCCCTGCGGTTCTGGAACCCTTCAGCGAGAAACGCGGCGGTATGGTTCGTGGGCACGGCACGCGCCGATCAGCTGGAGGTCCGGCCCGCGGCCGGCGGCGGCGAGTTGCGTGCCGTAAACCTGACCGTGGCGCTCCGGGGCCCGGAGGGAACGACGATTCGGGATGTGCGACGGGAGTTCCAGACCCGGAGAACTCCTCCCGTGGGCGCCGGACTGGACACGTTCCTCCGAACCGGACTCGCTCCCGGCCCGTGGCCGTTCACCGTCTCCCTGCGTGACGGCAACTTCGACCAGCCGCGGGGCAACTGGGTGCAGGACACACTGATGGTGCCGGACTTCGGGGGCGTATACGGCAGCCTGCTTCCGGCGCTCAGTGATATCGCGGTGGCCCCGGACTCCGGCGGCGCGTGGACGAGGGACGGGCGGATATTCCTGCCGATCACGGCTGCTCACGCAACGAGGCCGGACGGGACGGTCCACCTGTACTTCGAGGTATACGGAATCCGACCCGGTGCCGGATACGACGTCGAACTCCGACTGGTCAAAGAGGACGACGCCGACCGGATCTGGAGACTGGACCAGGACGATCTCGCCTTTCGACTCGTCTTCTCCTCGGAGATGTCGGACGACGGATCCGGGATCGGCCGCCATCACTTGCGGCTCGACTTCAGCGACAGCCGCGAAGGCGCCTATCTGCTCGGGGTGCAGGTGACGAAGCCGCAGACCGGAGAGCGCAGTCTTCCGGTCGTGACGCCGATCGCGGTGCTCGGTCAGGAGTGACTCACGCATTCCCGGATCTTGGCAAACGTGCGGAAAGGCTGGATCTTGCAGGGTAATCCGCGAGGCGCTCCCGTCGTCCCGAGAAGGTACTGATGACCGAGATCACCGAGATCTTCGACACCCTCGAGTATGGTCCCGCGCCGGAGTCTACGGACCCCGTCGATTCATGGCTCGAGCAGCACGACAGGGAATTTTCGCTGTGGATCGACGGCGCCTGGCACGAATCGTCGGGCGGCGAGCGCTTCGAGACCGTCAACCCGGCGACAGGCAGGCCACTCGCTCGGATCTCACAGGGAAGCGATGCGGACGTGGCTGCAGCGGTGGCGGCCGCCAGGGAGGCGTTCCCGATCTGGAGCGGCCTCTCTGGACACCAGCGCTCTCGATACCTGTATGCCATCGCTCGTCGCCTGCAGCGGGACTCCCGCCTGTTCTCGGTGCTCGAGACGATGGACAACGGGAAACCGATCCGCGAGGCACGGGACATCGACATCCCGCTGGTCGCCCGACATTTCTATCACCACGCGGGCTGGGCCCAGTTGCTCGACCGGGAGCTTCCCGGCCAGGTGCCCGTCGGGGTCGTTGGACAGATCATCCCGTGGAACTTTCCGCTGCTCATGCTCGCCTGGAAGGTCGCGCCTGCCCTGGCCGCCGGGAACACCGTCGTGCTCAAACCGGCGGAATTCACCTCGCTCACCGCGCTCGCGTTCGCCGAACTCACGGCGGCCATCGGGCTGCCGCCCGGCGTCTTCAACGTGGTCACCGGCGATGGCCGTACCGGCGCCGCGCTCGTCGAGCAGCCGGACGTGGACAAAATCGCTTTCACGGGCTCGACCGACGTCGGACGGATCATCAGGGAGGCGACGGCCGGTAGCGGCAAGCGACTCTCTCTCGAACTGGGCGGAAAGTCCCCGTTCCTCGTGTACGAAGACGCGGATCTCGACTCCGTGGTCGAGGGCGTGGTGGATGCGATCTGGTTCAACCAGGGCCAGGTATGTTGCGCAGGGTCGCGGATCCTGGCGCAGGAAGGCATTGCGGATCGGCTGATTCAGAAGCTCAAGGCCCGGATGGAGACCCTCCGGATCGGCGACCCGCTGGACAAGGCCATGGACCTCGGAGCGATCGTGGCGCCCGTTCAGCTCGAGCGGATCCGAACCCTCGTCGAGCGAGGCGAGGAGGAAGGGGCAGAGCTGTGGCAGCCATCGTGGAGCTGCCCGGAGGAGGGCTGGTTCTATCCGCCGACTCTGTTGATGAACGTCGATACCGCGGACACCGTGGCACAGGTCGAGATCTTCGGGCCGGTGGTGGTCCTGATGACGTTTCGTACGCACGCGGAATCCGTGTTGATGGCCAACGACACTCGTTACGGCCTCGCCGCGTCGATCTGGACCGAGAGCATCAACCTGGCGCTCGACGTGGCGCCGAAGATCCAGGCCGGCACGGTGTGGATCAATTGCACGAACATGTTCGACGCGGCCTCCGGATTCGGCGGATACCGCGAGAGCGGATTCGGCCGCGAAGGTGGCCTCGAGGGAATGTGGGAGTACGTGCGACCCGCCTGGCAGACGGACACAGGACACACGGAGGACGTTGCGTCCGATTCATCCTTCGGCGAGACGATGACGGCGGAGCCCGCAACCGATGCTGCCGGAAGTCACCAGCTGGACCGCACGGCAAAGCTGTACATCGGTGGGCGCCAGGTGCGTCCGGACGCGCCGTACACCATCGAGGTCCGATCCCCGGACGGCGCCCTGATCGGAGAGGTCGGACGGGGAAGTCGCAAGGACATCCGGAACGCCGTCGAGGCCGCGCACTCGGTGCAAGCGCGCTGGTCGGCCGCGACCGCCCATAACCGCGCACAGGTCCTGTACTACCTGGCAGAGAACCTCTCCGCTCGCACCACGGAATTTGCGGAACGGATCGCCGTATGCACGGGAATCGCGACGACTGCAGCGGATGCCGAGGTGGCACGGTCCATCGAGCGCCTGTTTCTGTACGCCGGCCTGGCCGACAAGTGGGATGGACGGGTCCACCACACGCCATTCCGTAACGTGACGCTGGCCATGCCGGAACCCGTCGGAGTCATCGGCGTCGCGTGTCCCTCCGAGAGCCCGCTGCTCGGGCTGATCTCGACCGTGATCCCTCCGGTCGCGATGGGGAATGCGGTAGTGGCCATACCTTCAGAAACCGCTCCGCTCGTCGCCACGGATTTCTACCAGGTGCTGGAGACTTCGGACCTTCCGGGCGGTGTGCTCAACATCGTCACCGGTTCCCGCGACGAATTGGCCGAGGTGCTCGCGGCCCACGACGACGTGGCGGGAGTGTGGTACTTCGGGAGCCGGGCTGGTGGGGCCGCCGTCGAACGACTGTCGACAGGCAACATGAAGCGCACGTGGACGAGCCGGGCGGGCGGGCGCGACTGGTACGACGTGGCGCAGGGAGAAGGCGACGAGTTTCTTCGGCAGGCGACACACATCAAGAATATCTGGGTGCCGTACGGAGAATGATCCCGCAGTGAGGGTGAAACGGTGAGAGGGACTTCCGGCGGTCGGTCCGACCACCGGGAGCCCCGCTCTCATCAACGGGACAGTACGAGGATGTGTGCCCGGTTCAGCCGGCGTCTGCTCCCGTCGACCAGTGCAAGGCGAACATCGCGCCCTGAGGATCGACGCACTGGGCGACACGGTCTCCACCCGGGACTTCCATCGGACCGTTGACCACCTGGCCACCACCCGCCTTCACTCCTTCCAGAGCCTCGTCCAGATCGGCAACGCGGATGTATAACAGCCACGCGGCGACCGGCATCTCGGGTGGCCTGGTCATGATTCCACCGAGCGGCGGTCCATCACCGCCGTAAATCCGGTAGATGCCGTGCTCTCCCATGTCCATGTCTTCGTGGACTTTCCAGCCGAACAGATCGCGGTAGAATTCGAAGCCCTTCTCAAAATCTCCGGCCATCAGCTCGTGCCACGAAAACTCCCCGATTCCCGGCATGCCGGGGTGCGGCGGAGAGTCCATCGCCGGCGCGAACAGCGCGAATACGGCGCCGTCGGGATCGGCGATCACCGCAAAGCGTCCGACCGTGGGGATGTCCGTCGGCGGGACGATAACCGCGCCCCCCAGCTCGCCTGCCCGGGCGGATGTGGCGTCCACGTCCGGGGTGCCGATGTAGGCAAGCCAATGCGGCGGCGCGCCTGCGGCAACCGCCTCTTCCGGCAACTGCATCAGACCAGCCATCGGTTGGCCGTCATGCGTCCACATGTCGTACGGCTGCGGACCACCCTCGAACGCCTGGGTTCCCCACCCCATGACGCCCTCGTAGAAGGCCTGTGCCGCTGCCGGGTCGGACGTCATCAGGTCGTACCAAAGGAATCGGCCGAGATTCTCGTTCGCCATCATGTCCCTCCGTCTGCAAGTGTATCCACCGGGCCGCCCGAGCAGCTCTCTGACCGAGGCCTGACCGCAGCTGCTGCATTCGTATCGAAGCTAGACAGGACATGGAAATTCCGTCCACCCCCGGAGCCCGCCGCGCCCGGCGTGACGCGCTATTTCATCCTCGACCGTACCTGCGGTTCGGCCTCGCTCCACTGCCGGGCGAGAGACTCGCGGATCGCCGTGGCCTCGGGTCCCCGGCCTTCTGCCGCGTAGAGCAGTGACAGGCGCTCCCGGGCGATGCCCAGGTAGAACGGATCCCATTCGATCCTCTGCGGGTCGGAGGCCTCCAGATACCGCTCCCACACGATGACCGCCGAGTCCGGATTGCCGGCCGCCTCGAGTGCACGAGCGAGGTCTCCAAGAGCGCACACGGGGCAACCGATTCCCTCGTCCCACAGCCGGAAGCGCTCGACGGCTTCCTGCGGATTCGATACGTCGAGCGCGATCAAGCCCCAGGCGGCCTGCCACCAGGGGTTGGGCACGGCATCGGGAGGCGGGTTCATGTGGCCCGCATGCGACTCCAGCACTTCCACGGCCCGCGAGGACTGTCCGGCCAGGGCGTAGAACTCGGCGATGTAGTGAAACGGCCAGTCGTCCATCGACATCGAGCCCATCGGATGTGCGGCGAGCGTCGAGTCAACCAGGGCGATTGCCGTCGCGGTATCGGCGGACCACCAGGTCAGGGCCCAGGCGCGGTCCACCGCCCTCTCGATGATCTCGCTGGGATCGCCGCGTACCGCGGCTACGGCCAGCGCTTCCCGGTATCGAGCGTCGGCTTCGGTCGGTCGACCGTCGACGAGTGCCAGCCGGGCGCGCTCTTCCGCCACCCAGGCCCGTACCGTTCGATCTTCGGGAAACGCGGACTCGAGATCGACGATGGCGCGGTCGACTGCCCCTCGGTCTTCCGCCAGATACGACAGACGGCAGGCGAGGATATAGGGAAAGGGATGATCCGGTCGCAGTCGAGCGAACCGCACCCTGGCGCTCCGGGCACCATCGAGGTCACCCATTCTGGCGGTCGCCTGGATGAGACCGGCATGAGCCTCGGCCGACAGCGAGTCGAGTCCGATCGCCTGTTCGAACAAGCCCGCCGCGCGGGCCCACTCTCGAGGAGCGCCGGACAGGAGCTCTCCGAGCATGATCAGTGCTGCCGCATCCTCCGGGAGTGCGACCGTGAGCGACTCGAGGGCGGCGATCGCCAGTCCGACATTCCCCGTGTCTTCGGCGTGGTAGCGCGCCGCTTCGCGCCACCTGGAGATCTCGGCCGGCGACGAGGCCGGGCCCGGCACGGAATCGCCCCCTCCGGGCCGCCGGGCGAGGATCAGGACTCCGACGAGGGTCAGGACGAGCAGGGCTGTGAACACGAGGCCTGGGACGTTCGCCCGTCCCGCGCTACCACCCCCTTGGCGTTCGCTCCCTGTTGCCCGAAGTTTGTGCATCTGGCCTCTTGCTACGTTGTTTCCTTACGCGCCGCGACACGGGAGGATACCGGTTGCTCAACAGTCAGCCCACTCACGCGTACATCTGCGTGGCATGCGGAACTCAGTACGAAGATACGTTCTCCCCCCGTCCATCGTGCCCGGTGTGTGAGGACGCGCGCCAGTTCGTGCCGGCCGACGGCCAGGCGTGGACGACGATCGACGAGCTCCGCGAAACCCATCAGAACGAGATTCGCGAACTGGAACCCGAACGCCTGTGGGGGATCGGGACTGTACCGCAGTTCGCCATTGGACAGCGGGCACTGCTCGTCCGAACACCCGCCGGGAATCTCCTGTGGGACTGCATATCGCTCGTCGATGACGCGACGGTCGAGCGGATCGAGGCCCTCGGCGGCATCGACGCGATCGCCGTCTCCCACCCGCACTTCTACGGGTCGATGGTGGACTGGAGCCGGGAGTTCGGCGGTGCTCCGATATACCTGCACGAAGCCGAGCGTGAATGGGTCCGGCGTCCTTACGACGCGGTGGTGTTCTGGGACGGAGACGTGCACGAGCTGGCCCCGGAACTCACGCTCATCCGCACCGGAGGCCATTTCCCCGGGTTTCAGTGCCTGCACTGGAGTACGGGAGCCGATGGGCGGGGCGCTTTGCTGTCGGGCGATCAGCCGAGCGTGTGCTGGGATCGACGTCACCTGACGTTCATGTACAGCTATCCGAACTTCATACCGCTCGGTCCCGAGGCCGTGCGCCACACGTGTGACGTTCTCGCGCCGTTCGAATTCGACCGGATCTACGGGGCGTGGTGGGACCGGGTGATTGCGGAAGGCGGGTCCGAGGCACTCGCGCGCTCCGCCGAGCGATTCCTGCGCGCAATCGGCACCCCGGACCCCTGATCCCCCCGGCCTGGCGGGTCAGGCGAAGATCTTCACATCTCCGTGCTGGATCTTCGTTCCCAGGACTTCCAGGAATTTCGCGATCCACGCCGGGTGTGCAGGCCACGCAGGCGCTGTGACCAGCGTCCCATCGACCACCGCTTCGGTCACCGGGACCTCGATATACTCCCCGCCCGACATTGTCACTTCGGGGCCGCACGCCGGATAGGCCGTGCAGCGTCTGCCTTCCAGTATGCCCGCGGTCGCCAGCAGCTGCAGCCCGTGGCAGATCGCCGCAATCGGTTCAGGTACTCGGGGGCTCTTCCCCCCGGCACCACGAGCCCGTCGAAATCGGCGGGATCGATATCGGCGAACGTCGCATTGAGCCCGAAGCCATGACCGGGCTTTTCGGTATACGTCTGATCTCCCTCGAAATCGTGAATCGCGGTCGCGACGGAGTCGCCCCGCTTCTTGCCCGGGCACACGGCATGGACTTCATGCCCCACTGCCTGCAGCGCCTGGAACGGCACCATCACCTCGTAGTCCTCCACGAAATCACCGACGATCATCAACAGCATCTTCCCGGCCATCGGTACCTCCGAAGACGTGTTCAATTCGATTACTGGTAGCGGGCGTTCGTCTCACGCGCGCCGTCTTCGCACACGGGCCACGGCCGCGGCTGGCCGGTCTCGTCGTCGGTCGGCATCACCCGCCTGTCGCGCGGCACTCTTTCATCCTCAGCCGCCTGGTAGGCCAACATCGCGACCAGCGTCGCGTTATTGCGCACTTCTGACCACACGATCTTGTCGAACGTGTCCAGATTGGTGTGCCAGGTGTACGCGAAGTAGTTCCAGCTGTTCGAGCCGAGGCCAAACGTCGGGCCCCCGGTGCAGTTGAACGCCGCGTGATCGCTACCACCGCCGCTTGGGCTGCCCGGAACGCTGATGTCGATGTGCTGACTGATCTCCGACGGCACACGAGCGATCCAGCGGACAAGGTACTCGGCCGCCCCGACCATCCCCATCGATGAGGCCCGGGAGATCCGGCCGGTCCCGTTGTCCTGGTTGAAGGCGGCCTGGAGGCCCTCGATCACCTCCGGGTGATCCGTGACGAAAGAGCGGGATCCGTTGAGTCCTTGCTCTTCGCTCGCCCACAGGCCGACGAGGATCGACCGCTTCGGCTGCGGATAGGTGTTTTTCAGGATCCGCATCGCCTCGAGCATCGTCACCGACCCCGTGCCGTTGTCGGTCGCACCCGACGATCCATCCCACGAGTCGAAGTGCGCCGACAGGACGACGTACTCATCCGGCAGCTCGGTGCCCCTGATCACTCCGATCACGTTCGCCACGGGAATTGGGTCCGACATGGTGGCCTGTGCATCCGCCCGCAGTCTCGGGCCCTGCCCCTGCATGGCCAGCCGGGTCACGAGCCCGTAGTCCTCGCAGGACAGGTCGAGCGCGGGAATCGTCGTCGTCGCGGCACCGAATCTCGTGTTCAACGCGAAGATGCGACGTGTCCCCCAGCCACCGGACCAGTCCGACCACAGGATTCCCAGCGCTCCCGCACCTTCGATCGCGGCGAGGAGTTCGGCGGGCTCATAGCCCGTTGCCTGAATCTGCTCCCGCCACACGCGCGCCGACTCCCGGCGCTCTTCGCGCACGGCATCCGCCGCTCCGTCTACGCCGTACTCCTCGAAGCTCTCGACAGGTCGGCAACTCGGCTGTGGCTCGGCGAGCGCCACGAAGTTCCCACGCACAGACGGCAGCCAGTTCTCGAACGCGGCCCGGCCATCCAGGGCCGGAATCACCACGACCCCTCCCTCCGCCGGTCCGTCCGAACCGGGACTCCAGGCCATCATGGTCGCATCGAGCGTCCGGACCCTGGGAGCGATCAGGTCGACATGCGTGGTACCCCGTTCCCAGCCCTTCCAGGTGCCGTAGGGCTCGATCCGGGAATCGATTCCCCAGCCCTCGAGCAGCGCGGCCGCCCACTCGTTCGCCCGGTCCACGTCGGGAGTACCGGTCAATCGCGGACCGATGGAATCCATAAGCGCCTGGCCGATTTCCCAGGCCTGCGATGCATCCATTCCCTCGGCCCAGATCGCGCCGAGCGTCGGATCATCCACGGCAAATGTCTGGGCGAAGACCGGGTTCGTCGCTGGTACGATGAACCCGAACAGCAGAACGGTGGCGAGACTACGGGTACGGGCAGAGATCATTGCAGGATTCTCGCGGCGCATAAGGTCATTTGACAGGCGATCGCGTGGATCGCCCACGGATGGCGGAGCCGGGTCAGAATAGGTGCGAGACAGGGGTTCGGCCAGTCATGAGCGACCGCCTGGAGGAGTCGCCGGTTGCGCTGAGCGGCCCGACCATGCAGGCATAAGCGTCATGAATACGAAACCGACGATCCGAACCGTGCTCAATCTGTTCCTCGCTCTTGGCATGATCCTATGGATCACCGGATGTGACAGTGATTCCGCCCGACACGATGTCGTGATCCGCGGGGGCACCGTGTACGATGGGCTGGGTGGTGCTCCCAGTGTCGCCGACGTGGCGATCGACGATGATACGGTCTCGGCGATCGGCCTGGCGGGAACCCTGTCGGGCGACATCGAGATCGATGCCACAGGTCTCGCGGTGTCTCCCGGCTTCGTCAACGTTCTCAGCTGGGCGAACGAATCTCTGCTGGTGGACGGCCGAGGACAGAGCGACATCAGGCAGGGCGTCACCCTGGAAGTGATGGGAGAAGGCACGTCGATGGGCCCGCTGACGGAGCGGATGAGGGAAGAACGACTCGCCCGGCAGGACGACCTTGAATACGACATTCCGTGGACCACGTTTGGCGAGTACATGGAGCACCTGGAGGGGCAGGGCGTGTCGCCGAACGTGGCCTCGTTCGTAGGGGCGACGACGGTCCGGATTCACGAGATCGGTTACGAAGATCGCGCACCGACCGAGTCCGAGCTGGAGCGCATGAAGGAGCTCGTGCGCCAGTCGATGCGCGAGGGGGCGCTCGGGGTCGGTTCGTCGCTGATCTACGCACCGGCGTTTTACGCCGACACCGAAGAGCTTGTCGCTCTCACCTCCGCTGCCGGTGAGTACGGCGGCATGTATATCTCGCACCTTCGCAGCGAGGGCACCCGACTGCTCGAAGCGCTCGAGGAGCTGATCGAGATCGCCCGGCGCGCCGGTGTCCCCGCCCAGGTCTACCACCTCAAAGCCGCCGGTCGGGACAACTGGCCGAAGCTTGACTCGGCGATCGCCCGGATCGAGGCGGCCAGGGCCGACGGACTGTCGATCACGGCGGACATGTACACCTACACGGCCGGGGCTACAGGTCTCGATGCTTCCATGCCGCCGTGGGTGCAGGAGGGTGGCTACGAGGCGTGGGCGGAACGACTTCGAGATCCGGAGATCCGGGCCCGCGTCGCGGAGGAGATGCGTACACCGACGGACGAATGGGAGAACTTTTTCGTCGCCGCGGGATCGCCCGACCGGATCCTGCTCGTCGGATTCGGCGCCGACTCGCTCAAGCCGCTCACGGGTAAGACGCTGGCCGAAGTCGCCGAGTCGAGGGGGACATCGCCGGCGGAGACCGCGATGGACCTGGTGATCCAGAACGGGAACGACGTGGGCACGGTGTATTTCCTGATGTCAGAGGAGAACGTGCGAAAAAAGGTCGGGCTCCCGTGGGTCAGCTTCGATTCGGACGCCGGAGCCCCGTCCGCGGAAGGCGTCTTCCTGAAGTCGAATCCGCATCCGAGAGCGTACGGGAGCTTCGCGAGGCTCCTGGGTCGATATGTCCGTGAAGAGGGGGTGATTTCGCTCGAGGAAGCGATCCGGCGCCTCACTTCGTTCCCGGCCCGGACATTCGGGATCGCCCGACGCGGCGTGCTGGAGCCCGGCGCGTTCGCCGACGTGGTCGTGTTCGATCCACGACGGATTATCGACCGGGCGACGTTCGCGGAGCCGCACCAGTACGCTGAAGGAGTTATTCACGTT
>JBDGUY010000031.1:0-14372 GCA_039585935.1 Gemmatimonadota bacterium | reverse complement strand
TGGCTGGCGTATCCACCAAATTCCTGTCCGAGGCGCATCGGGGTCGCGTCCTGGAGGTGCGTACGTCCTGCCTTGTACACGGCGTCGAATTCATCGGACTTCGCCGCCAGCGCATCTTTCAGGTGGGCCAGCGCCGGCAGCAACTCTCCTTCCACGGCGAACAGGGCGGACACGTGGACCGCCGTCGGGATCACATCGTTGCTCGATTGCCCCTTGTTGACGTGGTCATTTGGATGAACGGGCTCCTTCGAGCCGACTTCGCCGCCCAGGATCACGTTGGCGCGGTTCGCGATTACTTCGTTGGCATTCATGTTGGTGGAAGTGCCGGAGCCGGTCTGGAAGATATCCAGCACGAAGTGAGCGTCGAGATCGCCGTCCATGACTTCCTGCGCGGCCTGCCTGATCGCCCCTGCACGCATCGAGTCCAGCAGACCGAGCTCCTCGTTCACCTCGGCCGCCGCGCGCTTGATCGCGCCCAGGGCGTACAAGAACCGCCGGTCAAACCGCAACCTGCTGATCGGAAAATTGCGGCGAGCCCGTTCCGTCTGGGCGCCATAGATCATCTCGACCGGAATCTCTACCGGCCCCATCGAGTCCTTCTCGATTCGGTTCTGGGACATCCTGTTACCCGCCTTTTGGTTCGACGAGGGTGGGGTGAGGCCCGGTGCCTCAGAATTCCAGACGGTCTCCGATCCCGACGCCGTTCGCCTCGAACCAGCCGAGACTCATCTCCAGGGCATACATCGCGGGAGCGGTCGAGCGCGTATTCTCGTCCGTCTGGGCTTCCATCTGCTCGATGTTCACGATCGACCCGTTTCGGTCGATGAACGCTATATCGAGCGGGATCTTCGTATTTCGCATCCAGAAACTGCGCACCTGTTCGTCCGCGTAAACGAACAACATGCCGTGGTTGGCGGGGAGACTGTCTCGATGCATCAGCCCCGTTTCCCGCAGGGCAGGCGTGTCCGCGATCTCGACCGAGATCGGTACTCCGCCCACGCTTACGTCCACGAGGCGGATCAGCTGTCCGCCGGGGCCGAGTTGAGGGCTGTCCGTCGCCTCCTGGTCCGCAGCTGAGCCCGGCGCTGATGACGATGCGTCTGTTCGTCCCGCATCTCCGTCCTCGCCTGCCGCTCCGCCGCAGCCGGGCAGCGTCAAGACGACCAGCGTGACCAGCAGCGAGAGTCCTCTCTCGAGACGGGGTCGAAATCCCGAATAGGCAGGATTATCATGCTTCCAAACGACTGCTGTCATGGCATTTTCCGTGCGATCGAGTGGTAGAATTCGGCGGGCCGATCTCCGGTCCCCCGGCAAGATGCGCATGTCTCCCGGAGGCGCAACCGGATCGTACCCTCGAGGCATGAAATCGGACTGGCCCGATCGAAGGTTACCTGCTTACGTGACCCATCGTTGAGACGCACTGTCAGTGCCTGTATCTTGCGACTCGGGCCCCAACATGGGCATTCATCTCGATCTTCACCGGCCTCGATTCCGACGGGCCCGACACAGGAAGGTGCATGAGCGACGCGAGCACGGCCTTTCCGGCCACCAGGCCTCCTCTCGGATGCGCCGCCCTGCTCATGGAAGTGCTGCGCGGTGAGCTTCGGGAGCGGGAGCTTCCGTTCACGCACCAGCGCGAAGCGATAGCCCGGGTGCTCTTCGAGTCTCCGCGGAATTTCTCCGCCGATGAAGTCGGAGAGGAACTCCGTGAGCGAGGCGAACAGCTTGGCAAAGCTACGATCTATCGGACGCTCGCCCTGATGGTGGAACTCGGCCTGGCAACGGAGCACGACTTCGATGAAGGCTTCAAGCGATATCAGGTACAGGTGGGAGCGGCACGGCACGACCACCTGATTTGTACCGAGTGCGGACGGGTCTTCCCGTTCGAGCACCCGGACGTGGACCGGGTCCTGGCAGACGTCGTCGCGGCCTCGGACTTCGTCCCGATCACCCGTCAGATCAAGGTGTTTGGAACCTGCAATGAATGCACGTGAACGTCTGCTCCGCCTGTTCGTCGAGCGGTCATTTCAGCTCGGCGATTTCACTCTGGCCTCGGGCCGCAAGAGTGACTTCTACATCGATTGCCGCACCACGACGATGAGCGCCGAGGGGCAGGTGCTGCTCGGCGAAGTCGGGCTGGACGCGATCGAAGCAGCGGATGTGGCACCCGATGTGGTTGGAGGCCTGACGATGGGCGCCGATCCGATTGCCTATGCGATCGCGGGAGAGAGCTTCCGCCGCGGACGCCCGATCCAGGCATTCTCGGTTCGGAAGCGCGCGAAGCGCCATGGTACCGGACAACGGATCGAGGGGTGCTTCGAGTCAGGAGCCCGTGTGGTGGTCGTGGAGGACGTGATTACGACGGGTGGTTCGGCGCTCCAGGCATGTGAAGCAGTGAAGGCGGAGCAGGGGACGATTCTGATGGTCCTCGCCGCGGTCGATCGTCAGGAAGGCGGCCGCGAGACGATCGAGCAGGGCGGGTACAGGGTCGAGTCCCTGTTCGGTGTCGACGAGTTCCGGCAGGTACTGCGGGACGTCGGGGAACGGTAGCGCCACCTGTCCTGCAGTCGCAGATTCCGCGGACGTGAATTGACCCCATCGGTCGGTCAGCCGGCCGCCACTCTCTTGCCGCGCCCCGGTGCGGCTACCGGATTCCGTGAGCCATGCTGCGACAGACCCTTCTGTTTCTGAGTGAGCGCGAGGACTTCAAGAACGTCCTCATGACGATGCCCTTCTCCCGACAGGCTGCGGGTCGGTTCGTGGCCGGAGAGACCTCTTCGGAGGCGCTGGCTGCGGCCCGGGCATTGAACGATGCCGGATTCCGAGTCACCCTCGACCTGCTTGGAGAGAGTGTCAACGAGCGTGAAGAGGCAGAGGCGGCGACGACGGCATATCGGACGAGCCTGGACGAGATCGATGCGAGCGACGCGGTCTCGACGATATCGCTCAAGCTCACCCAACTCGGCCTCGATATCGACGAAGAGTTCTGCTACGAGAATATCCTCGGTATCGTCCAGTATGCGGAACGACTCGGCACCTTCGTGCGAATCGACATGGAGAGTTCCGAGCACACCGAACGGACGCTGCGGATCTTCCACAGGGTGTTCGGCGACCACCCGAACGTCGGAATCGTGATCCAGTCGTACCTCAAGCGCAGCGAGGCAGACATCAAGGAATTGGTCCGGGTCGGAGCTCCGGTCCGCCTGTGCAAGGGTGCCTATCAGGAACCTGCCTCGGTCGCTTTTCAACAGAAGACGGAAGTGGACGCGAGCTTCATCCGGCTGATGCGCCTCCTGCTCGACGGTGGAACACAGACGGCGATTGCCTCGCATGACGAGCGAATGATCGACGCGACACTCGAACACGTGGCACGCAAAGGGATCTCAGACGACGCATTCGAGTTACAGATGCTGTACGGAGTGCGACGCGACTACCAGCGCCAGCTGGTGGCCAACGGCCTGAACATGCGGATCTACGTGCCATACGGGTCGCAGTGGTACTCCTATCTGATGCGCCGCATGGCGGAGCGCCCGGCTAATTTACTGTTCGGGCTGCGTGCCGCGCTGGGTGGCTGAGACGACTCTGGAAGGACGGAATTCGGCGTGATTACTTTCACGGAACAGGCTCGGGAGCGGGTTCTCGCGTTCATGGAGATGGAAGACGGGGAGCTCGTGGTCCGGATCGAGGTACTCGACTCGAGCCCGTTGGCTCCTCGTTATGACCTGGCGCTGATCGAAGCGAGCGAGCGAGACGAGGCCGACAAGTCCCTCGATGGTGGCGGATTCGGTCTCGTGGTCGACCCTGAAAGCGCTGCCCTGCTCGAAGGTGCGACCGTGGATTGGGTCGAGACGATTCAGGGAAGCGGATTCAAGGTCGAGAACCCGAACATCAAGCCGATCGGGGAGTCCACGCCCGACGGCCCGCTCGCGGAGCGCGTCAAGCACGTGATCGAGTACCAGATCAACCCGTCGATCGCCGGCCACGGCGGCGCCGTTACCCTGGTAGACGTGCGGGATGACGTGGTCTACCTGCAGATGCAGGGCGGCTGCCAGGGATGCGGAATGGCGGCAGTGACCCTCGCCCAGGGAATCCGGCGGATCCTCGTGGAGACCCTGCCGGAGATTCGTGACATCGTGGATGTGACCAATCACGATGCGGGAGCGAATCCGTATTACTGATGTGGGTGGGGGAGGTGGTTGGGCGCCGGTTACGAGAACTGCCACCGCTTCGCGCTGAAGGTTCTCTTCACCGGCGCCCAACCACCCTCGCAACGCATCACTCACACGGCACATTCAGGTTCGATAAAGGGCGACCGTCCTTCTGGAGCGAGCCTTACGCGCGCAGCGCGTGGAGCTCGCGGAGGAAGGACGGTCGCCCTCTTCGTGAAAGGAACCGTCAGCGCAGAACCGTCGCTATACCTGTATCCGTCGGCATCTTCTCGGGTGTCAGCGCCAGTGCCCGCCCTCCATGTTGGAGAACGATCTCGGCGATCTCGTCGATCAGGTCCACGGCATCGTCGCCAGGATCGGCTCCTCCCTCCTGGATGACCTCCAGGTTCCCGGTTACCGGGTAGAATCGGCCCCAGATATTTCGCCCCTTCTCCGTCAGGAGCAACCGAATCCGGCCTGCCACAGCGAGCTTGCCGGTGGCGGCGAGATCACGCTCGATCTTTCCTCGCCCGTAGGAGTTCTCCCACAGCTCGAGCGCCTTGTCGATCTTCCGGTCCACGCCAGCCGCGGCGATCGGCCAGGCAGCATCGTGCAACCTCGCCGGGTCCCAGTCGTTCACGCTCCCCACGACTCCGTCGGGAGCGAGGTTCTCCAGCTTGCTGATCCCCCTGTAGATCGGGTGGTAGTAATCGACGGCAGCGAGAATGATCGGCCCGATCTCATCCGCCAGGAGCGTCTGAACACCGGCATCCACCTTCCGGAAGAACTGCTCGAGTTCCGACTTCGTGTCGTCCTTGCCGGCTCCATGTCCGTGAAACATCGGCTTGTTGCCGTGCCCGCCGGAGCTGTGCATGGACAGGCGGTCTTTTTCGATCTGGAATCCGAGTGCCGTCCGCAGATTGGTCGGAACCGTGTCGAGATTCACGGGCGTGAGCCCGGACACCGTCCCCTCCCACAGCCTGACCTCGTTCTGGCTGAGGGCCAGGACCCAGTAGCGCTCCGGGGCCTGGAGAAACTCTACCAGCGGTCGCGTATGGAAGGTCGGCGCAACGACCACGATGTCGGGAACGGCGGCCGGAAGCCGAAAAAGCCTGACGAGACCATCGCTGGCGAACATGGCGAGTCCGTCCGCCTGGTGACGCCAGAATTCCTCGTTGCCCACGAGCGCCTCGAACGACGAGAGCAACGCGTCAGGCTTCTGGACACCACCGTCCGCCAGCAGTCCCCGCGCCTGTTGGAGCGCTGCCCTCAGTCTTAGCGGCTGAGCTGCGACGTCCGGTCCCTTTCGATGCGTTGGCATGTATATGCTGACGGCTGGGCCGACCGTCACCTCGAACAGTTCCTTGAGTTGGTCTCTTCCGAAGTGATCCACGGTTGAACGTCCCCGGTTAGATGGTCAGTCCTTATCGATGAGCCCGCTGAGGAACATTCCCACCAGCGACACTACGATGGCCCCGAACAGCGCCGCCCAGAAGCCGTCGATCGAGAATCCGGGGGTAAGCCAGGCGGTCAGTCCGAGCAGGCCCGCGTTGACCACGAAGTGAAACAACCCGAGCGTGAGAATCGTGATCGGCAGCGACAGGAGCTTCACGACCGGTCTCACGAAGGTATTCACGACGCCGAACACGAGAGCCGCCAGGATCAGGGTAGTCGAATCCGCGACACTGATACCCGGAATGAGCCTCGCTGCCACCCAGAGGGCAGCCGCGTTTACCAGAATGCCCAGGATCATGCCCATAGCCACCTCCGCATCTTGAGAAGCAGGTCTCGAAGACCCCGATCCGGCTGAGGGTGCTCAGCCGGATCGGGGCCGTTCGACCTGAAAATCAGAACGACTGAATCAGATTGAACTGGAAGTACCAGTTCTTGTTCGGCCTGTTGTTCGGGTGGACGAAATCCAGCTCCATGATCAGGAATCCCAGCAGGTTCAGGCGGGCCGCGATCCCGTAGCTGGTCACGATCTCCCGGCAATCGATCCCCGCGACCTCCCCGGAACCACAGGAGAAGGACGGATCGTTCGACTTGTTCCACGCGATTCCGGCATCGAAAAACGGCGCGATCTCCATTGGCGGCAGGCCTGGCGACGGAATCACGCCGAAGAAACCGATCAACGGAATCCGGAACTCGAAGTTCGCCACGGCGACCCGGCTCCCGAACAGCTGGTCGTAGACGGGGCAGCCCTGGATGCCCGTCCCGCCGACGAATTCGCACTCCTCGCTGCTGAACGATCCGCTGTTGTAGCCGCGAATCAGGGTCGGCATCCCGAGATACAGTTCCGCCAGCACCGACCTGTTGGCCCAGCCGATAGGCGCTTCGGGGTCGATGTCGGACCACCTCGCCTCGGCATCGCTGCCATAGCGACCATAGGTCATCACGCGGGTGGCGAAGGTGAACGGCCTCGCCGGCATGAAATACTTCCGGAAGTCCAGCAGGAAGCCGTAGTAGTTCAGGTCACCAACCCTGGGAGAAAGCTCGATCCGGTACCGCTGCCCGAGGATCGGTCCTGTTCCCCCGAAGATCGTGTTGTCGTACACGAGCGCGGTGGAGAACAGTCCCTGGTTCAAGGACCCCGGAGAATCCAGGTCGACGGTCACCTGGTCGATCAACTCTCCCGTGATTCTGTCGTAGGTGCTGATCCGCCGTTCATCGGAAAAGTCGAGATTCTGATACCCACCAGACACTTCGAATCGGCTTGCCCGACTGAACGGATACGATACGCCGGTGATCGCCTGACGACTCACCTGCCACAGCCTCCGCTCCTGTTCGACGTACGCGCCGCCCTCGATGCCCGCCGCCTCGTATCCCACGTTGACGTACGGGATCTGGCCTGCCTCGACGAACCAGTTCCACCGCGTGCGCCGGTTCTCGTACGCCACGATCAGGGCCGAGCTCTTGAAGAAGTCTCCGTATGCCGTATTGACGTTGAGGATCGTGCTCAGATTCCGGTTCCCGAGCATGTCGCTGAAGTACAAGGAGATGCCGCCAGCGAAGAACGCGCCGTATCGGTCCACTCCCGCACCGATCTGCGGCTGGCTCACGTAGTCGAGCTTGAGGCCCGCACCGTACTTCTCGCCGGTAAACGTCAGAGTGTCCTGAAGGCCGAGCTCCGGCTCATCCAGCATGACCGAGATAAGCCCCTGCGGCCGGTCCTGGGGCGGCAGCATGGCCGGACTGACTCCCTCGATCGTTCCCTCGATCGGAACTCCTGCGAGCTGCGGCTGCTGCTCGACAACGTAGAGGTTGTAATCGCCCCCCTCGAACGCCGTGTATACGAGTCGGTCAGCTCGGGATGCCGTCGAAATCGCAGGACTCGTTGCGGTGATGCCGCTCACGCCGGTGATAAGGTCGGTGATCTGGGAGAGGTTTCCGCCGCGGAAGTCGTACCGATACACGTTGCTGATCCCGCTGACATCAGTAACGAAGAACAGGGCCTGCCCGTCGCTGGACCACTGTGGATTGATGTGCTTGCCCCTCCCGAACACGGGCAGTGCCTGGATCTCCCCGGAATCAGGATCGATCACCGCGAGGCGGTAGTTCCCGAAATCCAGTGTTTGGAGGTTAGTGGAGAATCGGCCGGTCACGAATGCGATCGCTGCGCCGTCGGGAGACCACGCCGGTTGCAGATCCGTATACAGGTCGTTAGTCAGCCGTCGCAGGGCGCCGGTGTCGAGATCGGTAACGAACAGGTCCATGTACCCGCCCACGATCGCGGCGAACGCCACTCTCCTCCCATCGGGTGAGAAGGTCGGCGTGTAGATCTCGCCGAGCTCCTTGTACCGGTGCTCGATGATCTTCTTGCCGTTCTCGGGGTTGACGACCGTGAGCGCGGCATCTCCGCTTACGATCGAGCCGAAGGCGAACATGGTTCCGTCGTAGCTCCACGCGCCCGACGAATTGATGAATTGCAGACTCTCGAAGTGCGGGTCGGTCGCGTTCTTGGTGAGCCGGCGAATGATCTCGCCCGTATTGGCGTCCGCCAGGAACATCTCGATCGCGAACAGGTCCTTCTCAGACAAGTACACGATGCGGCTGCCGT
The DNA here is from genome assembly GCA_039585935.1 of Gemmatimonadota bacterium. GTDB lineage: Bacteria > Gemmatimonadota > Gemmatimonadetes > Palauibacterales > Palauibacteraceae > Carthagonibacter. The sequence continues at coordinate 6,167 of JBDGUY010000031.1, read as the reverse complement.
CCGGACTCAGCGCCGGGCCGAGATTCAGGCTCCCGGAGCCTGTTCGGTCTGAGAACAGCTCACGCGCCCCTTGATGCTGGGCCGCCAGCACCAGTCGGGAATTTTCCGCCAGCTGGTCCGGGTCGGGAAAGTCCTCGGGAGGCCTCTCCTGAGCACTGTCCGGGAACAACGGGTCTGGAATGTCGGGCAGCGGAGGTCGCTGCTCGATCAGCGCCGGATCCACGATTCGCGTGGCCACGGATTCGTAGGCCGCGTAGATCGACTGGTGCCACTCGCGGTTGATCTCGGCGATCGGGGTCTGCAGGACGACTTCGAGGGCGCCCTCCGGATTACCTGAGCGCCCCGCGACCTGGAGCACCTTCCCGACAGCCTCGTCTCCCCAGGTCCCGGCCACGAAGGCCCAGAACGCCTGGCCCCAGCGGTACGGGAAGTACTCCCAGCTGTTCGACAGGTCCGTCGTGGTCGGAAGACCGCAGCAACCCGCGGCAGCGTCCCGCATCCACATGGCCGTGTGAGGATCCACCGGTCCGATGGATAGATACTCGGCCATTCCTTCGATGAACCACAACGGGAGCATCAGCGCGGTCGGACCGCGGAACCCGATCCCTCCATCACCGGATACGCTCGTGACATCGAACTGGAAAGCATGCACGAGCTCATGGCCGATCACGTGATCAGACCCATCCAGCGGTCCGGCCAGCGGCAGGATGATCCTGTTCTTCAGAACCTCCGTCACACCGCCCGTGGACTCCCCGATCTCTCCGAAAATCGCGTTCGTCTGCTCGAAATGCGGGTGACTCGTGTACAGGATCAGCGGCTGGCGACCCTTCAGCTGGTGGTCCAGCAGTCGGGATATCCTCGCGTACCAGCGCTCCGCCATACGGGCGGCATCGGGAATGATCTCCGCCCCGTCCTCGTACCAGTAAATGTCGAAATGTTCGGTCTTCAGGATCTTGAAGTCGAAGGTCTCGTAGTTGACCTTGTTCCGCCCGAAGTACTGGGCATCGGCCTTCGACGGAAATCCGAGCGTGGCGAGGATCACCCCACCGGCCAAGAGGAACGGAAGGGCACCACGTCGATTCCGCGTCATATACACTCTCCCTCGACACCACGGGCCGTGTCTCTCACGACCCACCCGTTGAACCCGTTAAACCCGCTTGTATCCGTCGATTCATTCGGTCCTGAACCATACCCGACCGCACGCCCCGGGTTTCTGATCCTGACCAATGTGGCTCAGGAACCTCAGCACGGACGGATCGCTCCACCATATCGCGCCCGGATCTTCTCCGCCTGCTTCTGGTCGGAAAACGGTCCGATCAGCACCCTGTTCAGCCCGTCGCCCCCGCGCTCGACCCGGACCGTCTCTCCCCGGCGCCGGATCTGCCTCGCCAGGTCTTCGGCATTCTCCGGGTCCGCGAACGCACCCGCCTGTACATGACTGCACGTAAGAGCGGGTGGGGCTTCTACGACCTCCAGATGGACTTCGGCCACGCCCGTACCGAGCATTTCGATCGCACGCGCACCAGCCTTCGACAGATCGATGATTCGCCCGTGCGCAAATGGTCCACGATCGTTGATCCGGACGATGGTCTCTCGGCCGTTTTCGAGATTACGCACGTGGACGCGCGTTCCGAACGGAAGCTCTCGATGGGCGGCGGTCATCGCCTCCATGTCGTAGACTTCACCCGACGCGGTCTGCTTCCCATGGAAGCCGGGACCGTACCAGGAGGCTTCGCCCTTCTCGGTCCAACCGGTAGACACGGACGTCATCGGCTCGGGGTTCGAGGAGCAAGCCGCGAGGACCGCGATCAGGAAGGTGAGTGGAAGCCGTTTCACATTTGAAAAAGGACCGCGAGACCGACCGCCACGCAAGGTCGCGTCGTGATCCTGCAAGAAATCTGACACGTGACACACCCGGAGGATGGTGATTCATGAAGGAAAACGACTTCGGCATGTATCGATCCCTGCCCGGCGTCGGATATGACGCTGCCGTCGAGCGAGTGGAGGCGGCGCTCCAGCAGGAAGGCTTCGGGATCCTGACCCGGATCGATGTGCGGGAAACTCTGAAACAGAAGATCGATGTTGATTTTCGGCCGTACGTGATCCTCGGTGCCTGCAACCCGCCGCTCGCACACCGCGCGCTGTCGGCCGAAGATACGATCGGTCTGATGTTGCCCTGCAACGTGGTGGTGGCGGAGACCTGCTCCGGCTCGGAGGTCGCCATCGCGCGCCCGAGCGTGATGATGACGGTAGCGGACGCCGAAGGACTCGAAGCGGTGGCCGAAGAGGCGCAGACCCGTCTCGAGCGGGCGCTGGCTAACGTCTGAGCCTCGGCGCCCAGGCCACACCCAGCGGCACGGATCCCGTCTCGACGGACCAGGCGACAGCTGGCCGGTCGAAGTCCAGATCCACTGCGACCAGTCGTCCCGCTGCAGACGGAGTTCCCTCGCAGCTCACGAATGCTCTCGTGCCGGAGTCGTCGAGCGCTACGCCATGCGGGTGAGCGGCTCCCAGCTCTACCCGCGACCGCTCCTGAAGCGTCTCCGTGTCGATCAGCGACAGAGTGCCGTCGCCTCGATTCGCCGCGACCAGTGTCCGGCCATCCGGACTCAGCGCGATCTGGGCCGGCATTCTGCCCGTCGGGACATCCGCGATTCTCGTACCGTCGGACTCGAATACGCGGATCCGGTCGGCAAGGTGCAGGGCGACGTAAAGCCTCGTTCCGTCGGGCGACCATGCCAGGTTCAGCGGCTTGAATCGTGGCGATCCGGGATCGCCGGGTTCGTCATCCACCGGGAATCGGCCGATTTCCTCGAGGCTCGGCGACGACAGCAGAACGATCTCGTCTCCGAGACTGCAGGCCACGGCGACCTGTCCCGACAGAGGATTCTGGAGCGCATGGTGCGGGGCCGGGCACACTCGTCTCCGTACGACAACTTCCAGATCGTACAACCGGACGGTCAGGACTTCTCCGTCTTCGCCGGGTCTGGCACGATCGTAGTCGGCAACGAAGCCGTACTCCCCTGTCGGGTCGATCTCCACCCGGGCCGCACCAGCCGAGGAGAGGCGACCTCGACCGACCCGACGATCCGCCGGACGCTCGAATTTCGACAGAGTCGGCTCTCCATGCGCCAGGGTGGCATACCAGTGCCGTCCGTCCGGGGAGATCGCCAGGCCGTGTGGTTCGTCGCTTTCGGACCGGCGTGGATCGAGGGGGATGCGAGACAGGAGAGATCCGGTCTCCGGATCGAGCCGCAGGACTTCGTCGGACACCGCGACCGTCACGTACACCGCAGCGTCCCCGAATTCCCGGCCCTGGCCTGCGTGATCTCCACCGCAACCGGTGGCAATGATACCGACGACGAACAGGCCCGCTGCGCGACGAATCAGAATTGCGGCGTCAGCTTCCACAGGCCCGTATTCATGTCCGACACGTAGATCTTCCCGCCGTGCAACTGAGGCGCCCAGGCACACTGCTGCTGGTCGGCGACACAGCCTCCGCCAATGCCGTAGCCGGACTCAGCGATGAAGCGGCCCTGGCGCTCGAGACTGCCGAGCAGTTCACCCGTGAGGTCGAACGCCTGCACGCCCGCCTCGTACCAGGCGAAGTATCCGATCCCCCGATCCTCGTCGACCCAGAAATTGTGGGGCGCCGCCCCGGGGCGAGTGAGCGAACCAACCTCGACCGGGTTCGAGGGATCATGTACGTCCACGATCCTGACTTTCCCGGGCAGATTGATTTCGTCCCCGAGGAACACGTACCCGGCATCCGGCCAGTACCAGGCATTGTGAACCAGGTAGCCTGGAATCCGGATCCTGCTCACTTCCCGCGGGCTGGTCGGCGAACCACCCCGAATTCCATTGCCCACATCCAGGATGATCAGGCCCGCATCCCAGTGGGACAGGAAAGCCAGGCCATCGCGAACGTAGACATCGTGCAGGAAGCTCGAGCCTCCGTAGAATGACGCGACGATTTGCGGCGCCGCCGGGTCCGAGATATCGAGCACCCGAAGTCCGGACGAAGCGGCCGTCCCATCAACTACCAGGTACGCGTAGTCGCCCTCGATCCACACGTTGTGCACGCCGGGAGACAGGTCGGGAGCGGCGAACCGTCCGATCACCTGCGGTTGGCGGGGGGCGGCCAGGTCGAGCAGTGTGATACCGTTCTGCATGTCGTCGGAGTGCTCGTGGGTGAGGATGCCGAGCCGGCCATCTGCGCTCACCTTGATGTCGTTGACGACCCTCGCATCGACGATCACAGAGTCCACCAGAATCGGGTCTTCATCGCCCGAGATATCCCATACGAACAGGGCATCGCCACACCCGCCGCCCGGTACGTTCCTGCACCCCCAGGTCCCGGTATACGCGGTCGTGCCATGCTCCCAGTGATCGGAGCTGAACCGCTGCCCGACCGCGCCATTGCCCACGACCTGAAAACCGCCGGTCGGAACCTGTCGCGGTGCGACCGCGAGCTCCGCGGTGTCGGCCGCGCCCTGTGCTTCCGCGACGACTCGAACGACGCCCGTTTCGTACGCAACGAGCCTGCCGTCACCGGTAACGAAGCCTGCGCCGGGCGGAGTCACCCGCCACGAAACCTGGGGGGTCGAAATCGGATCCCCTGCCGGGTCCCTCACCTCCGCAAAGAACTGGACTACGTCGCCCAACTCCGCGGCGGCGGATTCACCAGAGATGGAAACCGAACCGACTTGCGGCCCCCCGGGTGGAACCACGGAAAACACGACTCCCATCGAGGCCAGCGTTTCACTTCCGACCCTCGCTTCGAGACTTACATCGTATTCGCCGCCGGACAGGCCGTCGGGGAGCGCGACTGACAGTGACAGGACGCGGGCATCTCCGGGATTCAGCGTCGCCACCTCGGAGGGTGACACGGAGAGCGTGGCCCCCGGGATCTCCCCACCACCGTTGGAACGCACCGCACCGGCGACGATGGCGACCGGGCCGGCGGCAGCAGTGCCGCTGTTGCCAAGTTGGACGGTTTCCGTGCGCGCCTCACCGAGCGTCACGAGAGCTGGATCGAACGCCAACTCAGGCGCAGGTTCCGGGCCGGTGGGTCCTGCGGGGCCGGCCGGCGTGCTGTCTCCACCGCATGCCGCGAACCAGCTGAACGCGACAAAAATGCACACGGCTCCGATCGAGCGACGGGCTCGCATCACGAACTACCTCCTCGGGGAAATCCTCGGCGACTCGTTCAGCAAACACGTGCAGAGCCCGCGAGTTCCCTGGTTTTGCGTCACCAGACTTTGCCTGAACGAGATTCCGCGTGTACGATCTACCCGCCACCGGGGGGTGATCTGCATCGAATGCGGGACAGCAGGGAGACCGGGTTCCATGACATTCCAGCGGGGCGTGTTGCCGTCGATCCTCCTTTCCGCCTGTCTCGTCGGGCCGCTCGGAGCGGCATCTTCCGGCACTGGCCACGGGCACGGGGAGCTGCGCAGTCGGGCTGGGGCCCTCCCGTTCCACACGCGCCTGGAGGCATCGACTCCAGCCGACGGTGAGGTTCTCACCAGGCCGCTACCCTCCGCGCGCTTCGAGTTCTCCGGACCGGTCGAGGCCTCTCTCACCCGCCTGTTGCTCCGCTTCCCCTCAGGCGATTCCAGTTTTCTGGGCACGATCGTAGTGCCGGACAGTGCCCACGTGATCCGGGCCGAATTCCCGGACCTGGACCCAGGTTCGTATTCGATCGCATGGAATACGGTGTCGGTCGACGGCCATGCGGCGGACGGAGTGATCGTGTTCAGTGTCGCCGCGAGTACGGAATCCCGGACTCCTGCTGCAGAGACCGTCGTTGACACGACCGCCGCAGCCGAAGCTGAGGTGGGAGCTGGACGGGGCGCCGCGGCCTCGACTGAACCCGAATTCGCGGGCCCACCGTTGCGTCGTACGCTGTTTCGTGGACTCGGCCTGGCCTGTCTCCTTGCCGCCGCAGGGATCCTCTGGTTCGCCGGTGGCAGCGGGTTGGTGCGCGAGCCCGCGGTTCTTAGAGCGGCATCCGCTGCCGCCCTGCTCGCCACGATTCTACTCGGTCTCGATTATCTGGACTGGCTGGGAGACGTGCGACCGGCCGGGGTGGGCGTGATCGAAGGACTCGTCGCGGCAGTGCGAACCCGAACGGGAATGGTCGAAGGTAGCCGGGTACTGCTCGC
>JBDGUY010000030.1:0-14846 GCA_039585935.1 Gemmatimonadota bacterium | reverse complement strand
GATCGACAAGCCGATCCATGAAATCGAGTGGGATCTTCAGGAGGCGGAACGCGGCGGATACACCCACGTCATGCTGAAAGAAATCTACGAACAACCGGAAACCATAGCGCAGACGCTTCGCGGCAGAATCGTGCCCGGTTCCACCAGCGTCCGGCTCGGCGGTCTCCGTGACGTAGAGCCTGCCCTGCGTGATGCGAAACGAGTCGTATTCACGGCCTGTGGCACCTCCTGGCACTCGGCCGTAATCGGAGCGTATCTGCTCGAGGAGTTGTGTCGACTGCCGGCCACGGTCGAGTACGCGTCTGAGTGGAGATACCGGAACCCGGTGCTCGAGGAAGGGACGATCGTTATCGGGATCTCCCAGTCCGGGGAGACGGCCGATACTCTTGCGGCGCTCGAGATGGCCAACGAGCGCGGTTGCACCACACTGGGTGTCGTCAACACCGTCGGCAGCTCGATCGCCCGTCTGACCGATGCAGGGGTCTACCTGCACTGCGGACCCGAAATCGGGGTGGCATCCACCAAGGCGTTCACCTCTCAAGTCACGGCGCTGGCCCTGTTCGCTCTGTGCATGGCCGACAAGCGCGGCACCATTTCGCAGGCTGATGTCCGGTCGTGGATCGAAGACCTCCAGGCATTACCGAGGCAGGTAGCAGATGTTCTGGAGCAGGCCGAGGAGATCGAGGCGATGGCACAGCGCCTCGTGTCGCACGAAAACTTCCTTTACCTCGGCCGGGGATACAGCTTCCCTGTGGCTCTGGAGGGTGCGTTGAAGCTGAAGGAGATCAGCTACGTGCACGCTGAGGGATTCTCGGCGGCCGAAATGAAACACGGCCCGATCGCGCTGATCGACGAGAACATGCCGGTCGTCGTCGTCGCGCCTCGTGATGGAGCATATAGGAAGGTCAAGTCGAACATGCAGGAGGTGAAGGCGCGCGGGGGTCGACTCATTGCGATCACGACACACCCGAACGGGGTGGCGGAGCTGGCCGACGAGGTGGTGTTCGTTCCTCACACGAAGGACGGGTTGCTACCGATCCTGACCAGCATTCCGCTGCAGTTGCTCGCGTACCACATTGGAGTCCTGCGGGAGTGCGACGTGGACAAGCCACGTAACCTCGCGAAGAGCGTAACGGTGGAGTGAGAGCTTGAAGATCGTCCACGTCGTAGGGGCTCGTCCCAACTTCATGAAGATCGCGCCGGTAATGCATGCGTTCGGACGCACCGGCGAAATCGACCAGGTGCTCGTTCACACCGGACAGCACTACGACGAGGAACTGTCGAAGTACTTCTTCGATGACCTCGGCCTGCCTCGACCGGACGTCGGCCTCGGCGTCGGTTCCGGGTCGCACGGAGTCCAGACCGGACGGGTGATGATCGCACTCGAGCCGGTGATCGAACGCGAGGCCCCGGACTGGGTCTTTACGGTCGGTGACGTGAATTCCACGGTTGCGGCGGCGCTCGTCGCCGCGAAGCTCGGCGTCCGGGTGGCACACGTGGAGGCCGGGCTGCGCAGCGGCGACTGGACCATGCCCGAGGAGATCAACCGGGTCGTCACGGATCGCCTGAGCGACGCGCTGTTCACGACCGAGGCGGCCGCGAACGCAAACCTGGTAGCCGAGGGAGTATCCGAAGACCGGATTCACTTCGTCGGCAACGTGATGATCGATACTCTCATGCGACATCGCGAACGGGCGGCAGAAATGAAGGTGGCCGAGGGAATGGGTCTCGAGCCCGGCAGCTTCCTGATGGTCACTCTTCACCGACCGTCAAACGTGGACGATCCGGGACGCCTGGCGGCGCTGCTCATGGCGCTCGGTGAAGTCGTCGCGGGCACGGGCCACCAGGTGTTGTTGCCCCTTCACCCGAGGACCGCTGGCCGGGTGAAGGAACTTGAGCTTCAGGAGCTTCTCCAGCCGCTGACGATTCTTCCCCCACTTCGCTACCTGGATTTTCTCGGGCTGATGCAGGACGCGGCGGCGGTCGTCACGGATTCAGGTGGAATCCAGGAAGAGACGACAGTCCTGGGAATCCCCTGTATCACCCTTCGGCCCAACACGGAACGACCGGTAACGATCACACACGGTACAAATCGGCTATATCGCGGAGATCCGCACGGTCTGCTCGATGTGGTCCGCGAAGCGCTGTTGTCGGAGCGGTCCGCAGTCCGTCCACCGCTCTGGGACGGCCACGCGGCTGAACGGATCGCCATGATTACACTGGGACTCGGCACGAACGGCGAAACCACTCCCTTGTAAGGGGAGCCGAATCCCTCTGCCCGCACCCGCCGGGCGTCCTGCACGACCCCCCCGCGCCCTGCAAAACGCGCCACGATACACCGACCGGGATCCCCGCTCGGTAGACCTCCCACCTCGCAGTTCCGTTCACGTCGGCGCCGAAGCGGGCTGTGCAGGTCGGGTCCTCCCCTGCAATCCGGGGCCAGGGGAGCCGAAACCGGCCATGACGTCTCCACAAACAGCGCAGACTTATGCGCTTATCCGGCATCGGAACAACTCGTTCGCTTGGCTCGTAGTCGGCCCTGTCTGCCGATCTGGAGCGTGGCGGAACTCCTACACCCGGAGGGTCGAAACTGCCGCCTGATCGCCACATGGGTCCGGGACTTGCCCAAATCCCGCGACGAAGCCCCGTGGACGAGTGCGGGGAGCAATCAGACCTCGGAGACGCTTTCAGAATGCGTCTGGGAGACGGCTGGCGAAGTGAGCGAGATTCACGAGCTGGAACAGGAAATTCTCGAAGAATCGCAGGCGGCGGACGGCGCTGGGGATCCTGATGGAAACCCACTGGCCCTGGACCCCGAGGTGCTGCGAACGATTCGACTTCTCGTCGTAGATGACGAGCCGAGTATCCTCGAGAGTTGTGAGACAGTGCTGTCGGCCGAGGGGTACGACGTGCAACTCGAGCGCCGGGCCGAAGAAGCACTGCGGCGGGTACGTTCCCAGGAATACGACATCGTTCTGATCGATCAGAACATGCCCAATGTTCACGGTCTCGACATTCTCGCCGAAGTGCGAAAACGAAACCCCGATACGCTGGCGATCGTGATGACCGGCCACGCGACGGCCGAAAGCAGTGTGCGCGCGATGCAGGCCGGGGCCTGGGACTACCTGCCAAAGCCCTTCACCGCGACGCAGCTGCTCGTGCTCGTGGGACGGGCCGCGTTCACCTTGCTCCGCACCCGCAAGATCTCGACGCCGACGGAACGAAAGGGTGTGCTGGTCGAGCGGGGCGCCGCGCAGATTCTCGGAGTATCCAAGTCAATGCGGGAGGCCGTGGCCAAGGCGCTGAAGGTCGCGCCCACCGACGCGTCCGTGTTCATCACCGGCGAGAGCGGCACCGGTAAAGAGCTGTTCGCCCAGTACATCCACCGCGAGAGCCGGCGATCACGCAGGCCTTTCATGGCAGTCAACTGCGCCGCCCTGCCCGGTGAGCTTCTCGAATCCGAAATGTTCGGCCACAAACGGGGGGCGTTCACCGGCGCGATTCGTGACAAGGCCGGTCTGCTCGAAGTGGCCGACGGGGGGTCGTTCTTCCTCGACGAGCTGGCGGAGATGCCGATGCCGCTGCAGGCGAAACTCCTTCGAGTTCTGCAGGACGGAGTTCTAAGACGTGTGGGAAGCGAGAAGGATGACGCAGTCGTGGACGTCCGATTCATCTCCGCTACCAACCGGGAGCCCGAGCAGGCTCTCGACGACGGCGTACTGCGTCACGACCTGTACTATCGGCTGAGAGTGGTCCCGATTCGTCTGCCGGCCCTTCGCGAGCGGCCGGAGGACATTCCGGTACTGATCAAGCACTTCGTGAACCACTTCTGGAAACGCCACCAGTTGGAAGGGGAAGAGCCACCGCGGCTCAGCCGAGCGACGTTGGACCGACTCGTCTCCTACGATTGGCCGGGAAACGTACGGGAGCTACAGAACGTCATCGAGAATCTCGTCGTTCTGTCAGACCCGAACGAGGAGATTCCACCGGACCGCCTGTCGATGCTCGGCACGACCGAGGTCGACGGTGAGCGGAGAATTACCGGTATCCCATCGTTCGATGTCGCACAGCCGTTTCACGATGCGAAACAGGAGCTCGTCGATCGGTTCGAGCGCGAGTACCTGTCGCAGTTGGTGGCCAGAACGGAAGGAAACATGTCGGAAGCGGCCAGACAGGCCGGAATCGATCGCACGACTCTCTACCGCCTGATGGACAAACACAACCTGGCGAGAGAAGCCTTTGCGTCCTGAGAATCGTCGTGAGCGGACGCTCCCACCTCTGAGCGACGAAGCACCTGGAGGCGGGGGAGGCGGGGGGCAGGCGAATCCGGATCGAAGCTGGAGTCCCGGATCGGCCGTCGAGGGGGCCCCGTCTCGCCTGCAGCCGGCGATGCGGATACTGGCTCGGGCGCTTGACTCCGAGACAGGGCCACACGCGGGAGAGCCACATGTTCAGACTGATCCGACCGAGGCGCAGGATCTCACCCTCGACGACATCGGAGAAGCCCTCGCGCGAATGCGGGCAGGCCTGCTGCGCGCGGAAGAGGGACAGGACCCTTCCACTCGTGGTCTCCGGGCCCGGCGACACGCGGACCTCGATGCGGCAGCTATGGAGGCGGCGGCGCAGGTCCTGGATCGACATGCCTTCCGCCAGCGCCGATTTCTCCAGGACATCTCGCACGACCTCAGATCGCCGCTCAACTCGATCCTCTTCCTTTCCGATGCGCTCAAGAGCGAACACGGCGGCACCCTCAATGCGGTGCAGGCGAGGCAGGTCCAGGTCCTGTTCATGGCGGCCGTGACACTCGTCAAGATGGTCAACGACGTGATCGACTTCGCCCGGCTCGGGAGCAGTACCCCGATGGCAAGCGCAATGATGCCGTTTTCCCTCGAGACCGTGATCTCGGACGTCCAGAGTCTCGTCGGTCCACTGGTGTCTCACAATGATGTCGAGCTGGGCATCGAAGTGACTGCCGCCGGGCTTCGAACTGGAGACTCACAGGTCCTGAACCGCGTCCTGTTGAATCTCATCTCCAACGCGGCTCACGCACTTCACGACGGTGGGACTGTAGCGGTTCAGGTGGCGGATCAGCCGGATGGGGGCCTGGGAATCGTGGTCAGCGATTCCGGTCAGCAGGTACCGATCGAGAAGATCCGAGCGGTACTCGATGCCGATGACCCGAATCGACTTGCCGGCGAGACCCGGGGGTGGACACACGGGCTCGGACTATCGATCAGCGCGCGTCTCGTCCGCGCAACGGGTGGTTCGATAGCCGTCGACGCAAGCTCCGAGGGAGGGGCCGTGTTCACCGTAGTCCTGCCGTTCCCCCCAATCTGACCGGCCGCTCAGCGCACCAGGAAGGCTGGCACGGTAACAGCCCCCAGGATCTCTTCGGTCCTCGATCCAACCAGCAGGTCGTGCAGACGGCCGTGTCCGTACGCTCCCATGAACAGACAGTCCGCCTTCCAGCGCTGGACCGCTTCGGCCACCGCATCGGCCGGCTCGGCGTCCAGCCGCACGGATTCCCAGGCGACGTCGTGGTCGTGACAGAGCCTTTGTGCCGGCTCCAGCACCGCCTCGCGGTCGGCAGGGCCTGCCACCAGCAGTCGGATCTCGGCCGGGGCGGCACTGCAGTAGCGCAGCGCCAGATCCAGGGCCCGTGCCGCGGGATCCCTCCCGTCGTAGGCGACGAGGCAGATGGCCGGTACTCCTGGAGCTGCTGACGGGCTTTCCGCAGCTGGCCGTTGATCCGTCCGCGCGCGCTCCGCCGCGAGAATCGGGTGAGGGCAGTGGCGCAGGACCCTGGAGAGTGTGGTCCCGACCGGGTGAAGCCCGAAGCCCGCGTTCTCTCCCCGGCGTCCCATCACGACGAGATCGGCGGAAGCCGCCCTGGCCAGAATCGATTCCTCGGCCAGACCCACGTCCTCATGCTGTTCGATGGATCCGCACCCGGCCTCTGTGGCCCGATCCGAAAACCACGTGAGTTCGGCTTCGGATCGCTCCTTCCATACCTGCATCACCTCAACCCGGAACGGCCGCGGACTGATCTCTCCCCACAGGGGGGCGAGGGTCTCGACAGCTGGCCCCTCCGTTACCCGAGAATCGATAACGAACTGCGCCGTGAGTCGGGAGCCGAACCGGTTGGCGAGGCGAATTCCGATCCTGGCGGCATTGCGAGAGTCGTCAGAGCCGTCCAACGCGACGAGGATTCGTTCAAACATGATGACCCCCCGGGATGGGAGTTCCGGGATCATCCGAAGGAAGTCGAGCGAATTCGCTCAGACCAGGTGTTGGCCTCCATCGACTCTGATGATCTCTCCGGTAACATAGCGGGCAGTGGCCAGATATAGAACCGCTTCGGCCACGTCCTCCGGCGCCCCGACTCGTCCCAGGGCCGTGCGGTCTGCAGCCGTCCGCCGGTGTGCAGGAGTATCTTCGCCGGGCGGGAGTAGAACGGGTCCCGGCGCCACCGCGTTGACCCGAATCGAGGGTGCGAAGGCCCGGGCGAGACCCCGTGTAATGCTCACCAGACCGGCTTTCGAGGCCACGTACGGTACGTAACCCGGCCAGGCCTCATCTGACCCGGTGTCGGCGATGTTGATGATCGACCCGCCCGCTTTCTCCATCAGCTTCGCCGCCTCGCGGGCGCACAGGAACGGCGCCCTTAGATTCAGACCGAACAGGGAGTCCCAATCTTCAGCCGTCACTGTAAGCGGATCGTGGCGAGGGAAGACCGCCGCGCTGTTCACCAGCAGATCGAGGCCACCCAGCTCGGAATCTACATTTCGGATGAGCCGCGGGATCTGCTCAGGGTCCGAGAGATCTGCCTGCAGGGCCACGCCCCCCGCACCGGAACGTCTGAGAAGATCGACGACCTCCAGTGCCGGCGCCTCGGACCTTCGATAATGGACGGCTACCTGCCACCCCGCGGAGCCTAGCGCCAGAGCGATCGCACGCCCGATCCTAACTCCCCCACCTGTCACGAGGGCCCTCTGCTGACCTGCTACCTGTCCGCTCATCTGATGGCAGCTACTCCGCTGGAGACGAGTATGGCGCTATGTTGCAGGTGCGTGCCGGGCATGAACGCGCCTGGACAGTCCTGACACAGCTAATGGTAGGGGCGAAGGAGTCGACCCGCGAGCGATGCCCGCGTGGCAGCCGAGCGGAGTATCTGGATGAAACTTTTTGTCCCCGAAACCGAACTACAGATGGCGGATGCAGGTGCAACGGACGAACCCGAGCCGATCAGGGGCCCGATGAACGAGATCTTGCGCAACGAAATCTGGAGAAAGCTCGACTCTCTCCCGGATGATAAGGCCTACCAGGTGCTGGATTTCATCAACTACCTGCGGTCGCAGTATGGAGAGGACGAGGCGCGCGCCGCGGGAATCCAGAAGCTCGGCGAGATGTTCCAGGACACGATGAGGAAAGGGCGTGTCCCGGCGACGGCGATTCGAGAGACGATGAAGGTCATGGGCGCCGCGGACCGCGTGCTCGGGAATTTTCGTGCCGCCGGCAAGGAATTCCTCGTTGAGTTGGAAGGATCGAATCGTCCGGAACCCTCAGCTCCACCGAAAAAGAACGGTTCCGGCAAGCCACCGCGATCGCGCGAGATTTCGATCGATTAAGACCGCAGACGCGAACGTCGTCGGGCACCGAAATGGTTGACGGCCAGAAGGGCGTGGTCTACCCTCCTCTGTTCGTGACGAGACCGTTTCGGAGGTCTGTCGAGGGCATTCAGTGCAATGCCGGCTTCTATACGGTTTCGTCAATCTGGCGCGTCAGTCGCCTTGCACCCCAGATGGCTCGATACAGCATATGACCGAACGTTTGTTTCCCGAGGCTCTCACGTTCGATGACGTCCTTCTCGTCCCCCGCAGATCACATGTGCACCCTGCAGAGGTGTCGGTCGGTTCGCGCCTGACACGCGAGATCGAGCTCGCCGTACCACTGGTGTCGGCTGCGATGGACACCGTGACCGAGCACCAGATGGCGATTGCCATGGCGCGGGAAGGCGGGATCGGGATTATCCACAAGAACATGCCGATTGAAGGCCAGTGCGGGCAGGTGGACAGGGTGAAGCGCTCCGAGAGCGGGATGATCCTCGATCCCATCACGCTCGGACCCGATGCGAGTCTCAGACAGGCTACCGCCCTGATGCGGGACTATTCGATCAGCGGCGTTCCGGTGGTGGATTCCGAGGAAAGACTGGTCGGAATCCTCACGAATCGCGACCTCGTGTTCGAGACCGATCTGGATCGGCCGATCAGCCAGGTGATGACCAGAGACGGCCTGGTAACGGCTCCCGTGGGCACATCGCTGGAGGAGGCGGAAGATACGCTTCATCGCCACAAGATCGAGAAGCTTCCCGTCGTGGACGGTGAGGGAAGACTGCGTGGCCTGATCACGGTCAAGGACATATTCAAGCGTCGGGCGCACCCGAACGCATCCAAGGACAGGCACGGACGACTCCTGGTTGGCGCGGCGGTAGGAGCATCGATGGCGGATCTGACCCGTGCCCGTGAACTGGTGGATGCGGGCGTGGATGCAATTGTCGTCGATTCGGCCCACGGGCATTCCGACGGAGTTCTCGCCGCGGTCGAGAGGATCCGGGAGGCACACCCCGACGTCCAGTTGATTGCCGGCAACGTCGCGACCGCAACAGGTGCGCGAGAGTTGGCCGACCGGGGCGTGGACGCCGTGAAGATCGGTATCGGACCGGGATCGATCTGTACGACCCGTGTGGTAACCGGTGTCGGCGTTCCCCAGATCACGGCGATCCTGGAGGCGGTCAAGGGTGCCGGAGACATCCCGATCATTGCCGACGGTGGCATCAAGCAATCCGGGGACATCGTCAAGGCGCTGGCAGCGGGAGCTTCGACGTGCATGCTGGGCTCGATGCTTGCAGGTGCGGAGGAGAGTCCCGGCGAGTCTTTTCTGCTCGAGGGGCGAAGATTCAAGCTGATTCGCGGAATGGGCTCGCTCTCTGCGATGGAGGAAGGCTCGGCGGATCGCTATTTTCAGGATGAAACGGAGCGACGGAAGCTGGTCCCGGAGGGCATAGAAGGCAGGGTGCCGTACAAGGGACCGGTCGCCGATACTCTTTTCCAGCTGGTGGGCGGATTGCGCAGCGGAATGGGATATTGCGGCGCGAAGGACGTCGATGAACTCCGAACCCGGGCGGAGTTCGTGCGCATGACAGCGGGCGGTTTGCGGGAATCACATCCGCACGACGTGGTCATAACGCGCGAGGCTCCCAACTATCGGTTGTAGGGCCTATTCAGGTCCCCACAGGAGGCGCGGATTGATGGAATTCGGCATCGAGACAGGTCGTTTCGGGCGTGAACGCTCGTTCATCCATAATGCCCGGGCCGGCGCGTTCCTGCCGCTTCTCGTGATGGTGGCTTGTTCCGGCAAGGCCGGTCCAGACTTGTCGCCGGTGGCGTCGCTGTCCGACGATCAGGCCAACCAGGAAGTTCCGCGCGAGAATCCGCCGGTGACCATGGCCGAACTCGCCGCCGAGAGCCTGGATGAGTGGCAGGCTCAGGAGTCGCCGGGATTCCAGGACGACGTTCTCGAACTCGATGAGGTGAGCCGCAGAGAGTTCTATCACCTGTATGGCAGTGACCCCCTGGGCCTGTCCAGCTCCGCGGCCACCACCGCCAGTTACGAGATCCCGCTCGAGATGAATGAGCACGTCGAGCGCTGGATCGAGTTCTTCACGACCGGCAAGGGTCGCACGAGATTTCGAATCTACCTGGAGAGATCAGGGGCTTATGAGGACATGATCCGGCAGCGTCTGCGTGAAGCAGAAATGCCGGAGGACCTGCTCTATCTCGCAATGATCGAAAGCGGTATGAACCCGAACGCCTACAGCCGAGCTCATGCGGTTGGTCTGTGGCAGTTCATCAAGGGAACGGGACGTCGATACGATCTGGAAATCGGGTACTGGTTAGATGAGCGTCGTGATCCGTTCAAGGCCACTGACGCTGCAGTAGCACATCTCGGTGACCTCTACGAACAGTTTGGATCCTGGTATCTGGCCGCTGCCGCGTACAACGCGGGCTCTGGAAAAGTAACTCGGGGCATCAAGAAGACCGGCTCGTCAGATTTCTGGGACCTGGCGGACGCCAGGGTATTGCGGAGCGAGACTCGCAACTACGTGCCGAAGCTCATCGCAGCGACGACGATCGCGAAGAATCCCGAGAAATACGGTTTCGCCGATGTGGAGCGCGCGCAGCCGATGGAATTCGACGTGGTCGGGGTACCGGACGCGACGAGCTTCGATGTTCTCGCAGACGCCGCTGGCACCTCGGAGGACGAGATCCGGCGACTGAATCCGCAATATCCCCGGCGCGTGACTCCGCCCGATGGCCCGGCCGAGGTTCGTGTTCCCAAGGGGCGGTCAGCCACGTTCGTGACAGCCTACGCCCAGGTCCCGCCTTCGGAGCGGGTGACATGGCTCGAACATGTGGTGACGCGGGGGCAGACGCTGTCCCACATCGCGGAGCGATACGGCGTATCGGTTACGGCGATCCGGGCCACGAACAACAATGTGAACCCGAAGCGGCTGCAGATTGGTCAGAAGCTGATCATTCCGCGCTCCGGCAAGGCGACGACGCGGCTCGCGAGCGCCGCTCCGGCTCCCGCCACCCAGGCTGCGGATGGCTCCAGGACCGTCACAGTCCGAAGCGGAGACTCGCTGTGGACCATCGCACGGGCGCATGGTGTGAGCACGGGTGAACTCATGACGCTCAACAATCTCACGTCGTCCGTGATTCACCCTGGCGATCGTCTGACCGTGGGCCGATGATGGGACGTCGGTGAGCGGTCGTCTGAGGATCGATCTCCATTCCCACACCAGTTTCTCGCCTGACGCGCGGACCACCCCGGCGCAGCTGGTCGAGCGAGCGGCGGAAGCGGGTGTCGACAGGATCGCGGTCACGGACCACGGTGAAATCGAGGGCGCTCTCCGCGCCCAGGCTCTCGATCCCAATCGCGTCATCATAGGTGAGGAAATACGCTGCCGGTGCCGCACCGAATTGATCGGGCTGTTCTTGCGCGACCGAATCCCCGAGAAGCTGCCGATCGAGTCCGTGGTGGAACAGATCCGGGATCAGGGTGGCCTGGTGTACGCACCACACCCGTGGGCCTACCTGCTTCGTCCCGGGCGGCACGCCCGGCGTGCGGTCGCGGTGGCTGATATCGTCGAGGTCTTCAACTCGAGGGCGTTCTGGGGGCGCTGGAATCGGCTTGCCGGGCGGTCGGCGATCGAAGCGGGTCGGCCAGCCGCTGCCAGCAGCGATGCACATTTTCCGCATGAAATCGGTCGTGCCTGGACCGCGGTGCCGTCGTTCGATTCGGCGGGGACGATGCTCACGGCACTTCGAGACGGATCACCCGTGGCCCGAGCCACCGGATCACCGGTGGTTCACGTCGCTTCTGTTTCATGGCGCATGGCGCGCCACATGCCTCTGCTTCCCGAGATTCCGCGAGAAGAAGCCGCCCCGGGACTGCTCCGCTAGGTCGTGTCGCGTAACGACGACCCCGCCGCCCGCGGCGGCCCGGCGATCGGATAGACCACAGCACCGCTCGATTGCGTTATCGCGTTTCGCGGATCGACGATGATCGATGCATGTCGTCCCACCTGGCCGTAGTCCACCATGGAATGATCGGTGGTGATTATGACCGCGTCGGCGCGCTCGAGCCGCTCGTCCGTCAGCTCGACGGACTCCTCCTGCTCACCGTCAATCTCGAG
Organism: Gemmatimonadota bacterium; assembly: GCA_039585935.1. Classification (GTDB taxonomy): domain Bacteria; phylum Gemmatimonadota; class Gemmatimonadetes; order Palauibacterales; family Palauibacteraceae; genus Carthagonibacter. The sequence continues at coordinate 3,088 of JBDGUY010000030.1, read as the reverse complement.
CACGCTCACGAACGGGTCGTGGTACTCGACATTCGCGCCGCGTTGCATCAGGATCTTGATGATGTCGATCGCCGGACTTTCGCGTACATCGTCGACATCCGGCTTGTACGACACGCCAAGGACCAGAACGTCGCTGCCGTTGAGGGGTTTGCGGGCGTCATTCAGCGCTTCCGCGGTGCGCTCGACCACCCAGCGCGGCATCTCGCCGTTGACTTCGGCCGCCAGTTCAATGAATCGCGTTCGGTACTGCAGGGTCTTCATCTTCCAGGCGAGGAAGATCGGGTCGACAGGGATGCAGTGCCCACCGAGGCCGGGGCCGGGAAAGAACTTCATGAATCCATAGGGCTTGGTGGCGGCAGCCTCGATCACCTCCCAGATGTCGATACCCAGCCTGTCGGCCACGACAGCCATCTCGTTGACCAGACCTATGTTCACGGCCCGGAAGGTGTTCTCCAGCAGTTTGGCCAGCTCTGCGGCTTCCGGGGATGAGACCTCAACGACGGTGTCGATGACCTCGCCGTAAAGCGCCGTCGTCAGCCGATGACAGGCCGTTGTCAGGCCACCCACGATCTTGGGCGTGTTCTCGATGTGCCAGATCGGGTTCGCCGGGTCGACACGTTCAGGACTGAATGACAGGAAGAAGTCTTCGCCGGCCAGGAGTCCCGTCTCCTCCAGCATGGGCTGGACGATCTCCCTCGTGGTTCCCGGATAGGTCGTGGACTCCAGCACCACGAGCTGTCCGGGCCTCAACGTCGACCGGACAGCCTCGGCAGCCGCGACCACGAACGACAGGTCCGGGTCGTCCGTTTTCGACAACGGGGTCGGGACACAGATCACGACCGCGTCGGCCTCGCCGAGCCGGCTGAACTCGAGCGTCGCCTCGAACGGACCGTCTCCCGTGAGGCTCGCGAGTCGCTCGGATGTCACATCGGTGATGTGCGACCGACCGGCGTTCAGTCCGTCGACCACCGCAGGTTTCACATCGAACCCGAGAGTCTTGAAGCCTGCCTCTGAGAATGCGACGGCGAGAGGAAGCCCTACGTACCCGAGCCCAATGATGCCGACGACGGCGTCGTGGGACTCTATGCGAGAAAGCAGTTCGGTGTCTCTGGCCATAACTGGGCTGAACTCAATGTGATTCGTGAAGGGGTAAGAGGACGTGCTACTCCGCAGCCCCCAGGACTCTTTCGGCGAAACCGTTTCCGGGATCCTCTCCCCGGGCGAGCCGTGCCCTGACGACTCCCGGGCCGCGATTGTACGCGAGAAGCGCGAGGCGCGGATCAGAATCATACCTGTCGAGCAGTTGCCGCATGTACCGAAAACCGAGTCGGAGATTCGTGTCTCGGTCGTACAGCCGGCCTTCCTTGATTCCCGGTTCGAGCCAGGCCGCCGTGCTCGGAAGGATCTGGGTATACCCGATGGCTCCAAGTGGACTCGTGGCGCGCTGGCGGAACCCGGACTCTGTCTGCACGAGTCGGAAGGCGAGGTCGGGCTCCACATCCTCGACCACCGCGGCCCGATGGATCGCCCCGGCGAGATCAGCAGGGATTCGATACGCCTCCGAATATGCCATGATCGAACGAAGCCGTGACAGCTCGTGTTCCATGGCGGCCAGGTCACTCTCGGTATCGAGGTAACGATCAATCGCCTCGAATCGAGCCGACTCGACTGCCTCGATCCTCGGAGAGATCCACCCGAACCAGGCCGAGGATCCAACCAATACGAAGATCCCCACAGCCCCGATCAGTCCGGCGAGGCCATACGCCAGGTGATTCCGCCGCAACGGATCCTGCCCGGGTACTTTCACCGGGAAGTCAGATTCATCAGTCGTCGAGTTGCCAGCCATCGGTACGTCCTCTTCCGGATATCACGAAGCCGTCGAACCATCGTGCCGTCGAGAGTCCGGTTCTCTACGACGCCACATGCCACTTCGCCCGCCATCCTTCTCCAGAAGGCGAACGGCCCCGAGCTCCATCGCCCGGTCCATGCTCTTGCACATGTCGTACACCGCGAGCAGTCCCGCGGACACCGCACACAGGGCCTCCATCTCGACCCCGGTTCTTGCCTCCGTAGTGGTCTCCGCCGTGAGGCGAAGCCCGGGAAGCTGATCCGCCACCTCGATCTCCACCGTAACGCCGTGGAGCGGCAAAGGATGACAAAGGGGCACGATGTCTGACGTTCGCTTCGCACCTCCCACCGCAGCGATTCGGGCTACGGCAAGCACATCTCCCTTTTCGACTCTCCGATCCAGAATGGCCTGCAACGTCTTCCGGTCCATCCGAATCGAGCCCTCGGCCAGTGCTCGACGGTGCGTCACAGCTTTCGCTCCGACATCGACCATTCGGGCATGGCCAGCTTCATCAAGGTGCGGAAACCGGTCGTAGTCATTCACGAGGCGCCACTTACCCTTGCCGGTCGGTGCCGTTCCGACCTGGTGGAGGTTGCGGGGCGCAACTCTCGAGCCAAACGGGAGAGAAGAACCGCCGAAATGGCCTGGGGATTCCCGTTTCCTAGTGCCGCATCTTTCGCCTGTTCCACATGGGAGACCGCAGAAATCCAACGTTCTGGATCGATCGTGTTCAGGCCCGGCAACTGGTCAGCCACCTTCGAGTCGACCGACGCGAGAGTTGAGCCGACCGCGATGGTGATGCAGTCGCGCAACACCGCTTCAACCATTTCCAGCATGTCGCTGAATCCACCGCGAGCTCCGGCAGGGGCAAAAGCCGCGGCCTGAGCCCAACGCTCGCTGTACCGATCCGCCATCGCGGCCTGTATGAATCTGATCGCCGGGCCACGAGGATCCTCAGCCGCCTCCGCCAGTCTCAAAGCGGCTCCACTCCGGCCGCCGGTCCGGAGTGCGACGTCGAGAGAGCGCGCCGTGTCCAGGCCCGCTTCTCGTTCGAGGAACCGGGCGGCCGTGCCCGAGTCTACGGGCGTGACCCGCACCGACAGCACTCGGGACCAGATGGTCGGCAGCAGGAGTCCCGGCCGACTCGAGGTGAGCACGAATACGGTGTCCGGAGGCGGTTCCTCCAGCAGCTTGAGAAAGGCGTTCGCCGCTTCCGGGCTCGAAGCCTGCGGCACCATT
>JBDGUY010000029.1:0-15022 GCA_039585935.1 Gemmatimonadota bacterium | reverse complement strand
GGCCTGGTGGCGGCCCTCAATCTTCACCGGATCCTGACGGGGGAGGATCCCTCGATTCCTCCTCCGGTGACGATGCTCGGGGGACTGTACAGGTATCTGGCCGAGGCGAATCCGGAGACATTCCAGCCGATGAATGCCAACTTTGGCTTGCTGGATCCTCTTCCGGTCCGAACGCGCGGCCGACGGGCGCGCCGGATCGCACACTCGTCGAGGGCCCTCGAGTCGATGCGGGAGTGGTGCCTCAGCATCGGCGAGGAGCCCGCAGACTTGCCCTCGCGAATTCTGGCAACGGCGAGCCCGTGAACACCGGCGAGGGAGACAGCCGCCGGGCGGTAGCGGAATTCCTCAGATACGCCGAGGATGAGAAGCGACTGTCTCCGCATACGGTCGATGCATATCGGCGAGATCTCGAGTCGTTCGTCGAGTTCCTCGACCAGCACCGGGGAGACGGATGGTCCTGGGACGAAGTGGACCGACTCGATCTCCGGTCCTGGCTCGGTGCGTTGCGTTCCTCAGGCCGCGCCGACTCCACCCTGCGAAGGAGACTGTCCACCGTACGGGCTCTGTTCAGCTTCCTGTACAGAACAGATCGAACTGCGGCAAACCCCGCACGTGGAGTCCGGACGCCCCGCAGCGTCAGCAAGCTTCCTCCGTACCTGACCCGGGCGCAGGCGGACAGCCTGTTCGAACGGCTCGAAGAGCTGTCGGCAATGCCTCATGACCTGGATGGTCCGGCGCGGACACGTCGCGCCAGGAACCGCGCCATCGTCGAATTGTTCTACTCCTCCGGCCTCAGGCTCTCGGAGCTCCATGCCCTCGATCTGGACGCCGTCGACCGGCCGGACCGCACCCTCAGGGTGCGAGGCAAGGGATCGAAAGAGCGGATCGTTCCCGTCGGATCCAACGCCCTGGAGGCGATCGCGTCGTATCTTGAATTGAGCGACAGAGCGCGACCGGCAGGGCGTCCCGGGATCCGGCCGGAGCGTTCAGCCGGTGGCCCGCTGTTTGTCACTGCGACGGGTCGCAGGCTGTCACGCCGGCAGATTCAGCGCGTCGTCCAGGAGATGCTGGAGGGTGTCCCTGGCGCGGAGGGATTGTCGCCTCACGCCTTGCGACACAGCTTCGCCACACACCTGCTCGACGAGGGCGCCGACCTGATGGCGGTTCGTGAGCTGCTCGGGCATGCGAGCCTCTCGACCACTCGCGTGTACACACACACTTCGAAAGAGCGTCTGCTGGAGGCGTACCGAAAGGCGCATCCCAGAGCGGACTGACAGTTTAAGCGAGGAGGATGCTGATGCGGGGGACGACGATTCTCTGCGTGCGGCGAGACGGGCGGACGGCGTTGGGAGGAGACGGCCAGGTCACGATGCAGGACGTGGTGGTCAAGGCGCGCGCACAGAAGGTGCGCCGCATGAAGGGTGGGGCGATCGTGGCAGGATTTGCCGGGGGAGTGGCGGATGCCCTGACCCTGTTCGAGAAGTTCGAAGCCCAGCTCGAACGACACCCCGGAAATCTCTCCCGCGCAGCCGTTGAACTGGCGAAGGACTGGCGCAGCGACCGCTACCTGCGGAGGCTGGAGGCCCTCCTCGTGGTCGCGGATCGCGATACGACATTGCTCGTGTCCGGAAACGGCGAGGTGATCGAGCCGGATGATGGCATCCTGGCTGTGGGCTCGGGTGGTTCATACGCCCTCGCCGCAGCAAGGGCGCTCGCCGCCCATTCCGAACTCGAAGCGCCGGATATCGTCCGGGTCGCACTCGAAACGGCGGCCGACATCTGCGTGTACACGAACCGGAACCTGACCGTGCTCGAAGTGGGTGAGGGAAAGGAGGAAGATCGATGACGGAGCCCGAAGACAACGGGCCGCTGGCCAGGAACTTCGCGGAGCTGACTCCTCGCCAGGTCGTTACCGAGCTGGATCGCTACATCATCGGTCAGGACGCTGCCAAGCGTGCCGTGGCGATTGCCCTGCGCAATCGCTGGCGTCGGAGGAACGTGGCAGGCGAGTTGAAAGACGAGATCCTCCCGAACAACATCATCATGATCGGTCCAACCGGGGTTGGAAAGACGGAGATTGCTCGACGCCTGGCACGCCTGGCCGGCGCCCCGTTCGTAAAGGTCGAGGCGTCGAAGTTCACCGAGGTCGGATACGTCGGTCGGGATGTCGAGTCGATGGTACGCGACCTGGTGGAATTCGCGGTGAACCTGGTGCGGACCGAGCGCGAGGACGAATGCCGGGAGATCGCGGCCGACCGTGTGGAAGAGAGGCTCCTGGACCTGCTTCTGCCGCCGGTCGCCGGAGAGTCTTCTCCCGCGGATGCCGAAGACGAGGGCCCGCGAATGTTCGTGGTCGGATCCTCTGGAGCCAAGGTGATCGAGGACGACGAACCGGAGGATTCACCCGAAGCACGTCGCCGTCGGACACGAGAGAAGCTGCGCGGTCTGTTGCGGGACGAGCGGCTGGAGGATCGCGAGGTGGAGATCGACGTGGCGGAGAGCTCCATGCCGGCCATGGACATGAGTGCATCAGGCATGGAAGGACTCGATTGGAACTTCATGGAGGTTCTGCAGGATATGCTTCCCAAGCGTTCGCGGCGGCGGACGGTCACAGTTGCGGAAGCTCGAAAGTACCTGCTGTCGGAAGAGCTGGATCGGCTCGTGGACATGGAAGAAGTCGTTGACGATGCTCTCGACCGGGCGGAAACGATGGGCATCATATTCCTCGATGAGCTCGACAAGGTGGCCACGAAGGGTGCTCCGGGCGGACCGGACGTGTCTCGCGAAGGCGTGCAACGCGACCTGCTGCCGATCGTCGAGGGCTCGACCGTACAGACGAAATACGGCTATGTGAACACCGATCACATGCTGTTCATAGCGGCTGGCGCGTTTCACCTGAGCCGCCCATCCGATCTGATCCCCGAATTACAGGGTCGATTCCCGATCCGCGTGGAGCTGACGAGTCTGGACGAGAACGACTTCGTACGGATCCTGCTCGAGCCGAAGAACGCGCTCCTGACGCAGTATCAGGCCCTGGTCGCCACCGAGGGGGCAACTCTCGAGCTGACCCGGGATGCGATCGAGGAAGTCGCGAAGATCGCCGCGGAGGTGAACAGCCGCGTCGAGAACATAGGCGCCCGACGTCTTCATACAGTACTGACCACCCTGCTCGACGACGTGATGTTCGGCCTGCCGGAAGAAGGAACGGGTGAGACGATTCACATCGACGGAGCCGCCGTGCGAGATCGGCTGGCCCGCATTGTCGAGGATGACGACCTTCGTCGCTACATTCTTTAGGCGACGCTCAACCAGGCGAGAAACGGCGACCCGGATCGACTCGAGGCGCCGGAACAACGAGAGATTGAACCGATGAGTGAACTGAAGCACACGCCGCTGTACGATGAGCACGTGGCGCTGCAAGCCAAAATGGTCCCGTTTGCGGGATTCGAAATGCCTGTGCAGTACCCGACCGGGATTCGAGCCGAGCACGAGGCGGTTCGCACAGCGGCCGGGATGTTCGACGTTTCACACATGGGCGAATTCCTGGTTACCGGGCCCGAGGCACTCGATTTCGTCTCGTACGTGACGACCAATGACCCGGCCCGGCTTGGCGACGGCCAGGCGCAGTACAGCATGTTCTGCCGGGACGACGGAAGCGCCGTGGACGATCTCATCGTCTACAGACTCGCAGACCAGCGTTTCCGGCTCGTCGTGAACGGCGCGAATCTCGCCAAGGATTGGAATCATTTGAAACCGCTCGCCACGCGTTTCGACGTGCGACTCGAGGACGAGAGCGACGACATCGGGCTCATCGCACTGCAGGGACCGCGTGCACAGGAAATCCTGGCTCCCTTGAGCTCGGAGGATCTGGAGCCGGTTGGATTCTACGAATTCACCACCGGAACTGTCGCTGGCGTGCCAGGCGTGATCAGCCGCACGGGCTATACTGGTGAGGATGGTTTCGAGCTCTACGTGCCGGCTGATCGTACTGCTGCCCTGTGGCGAGATCTACTGGAAGCCGGGCGGACGGCGGGACTGATTCCAGCGGGGCTCGGATCGCGAGACTCGCTGCGGCTGGAAATGGGCTACGCACTGTACGGGAACGACCTCGATGACGGTACGAGTCCGCTGGAGGCGGGACTGTCCTGGCTGGTCAAGCTGGGCAAGGGTGAATTCGTGGGGAAGGAGGCGCTCCAGGCCCAGAAGGACGAGGGGCTCACCCGGCGCCTGCGTGGTTTCCGGCTGGCCGACCGTGGATTTCCTCGCCCCGGCTACGACGTCGTATTCGGTGGAGACGTGGTCGGAACCGTGCGTTCGGGCACGTTGAGTCCGTCACTCGACGCCGGAATCGGCACTGCATATCTGCCTGCTGAAGCCGCCATCGGCGATTCCGTGGCGATCCGGATTCGTGGCCGGGACCTCGACGCGCAGGTCGTGCAGATGCCTTTCTATCGGGACGGCTCGGTCAAGAAATGACCACCGAATGAACGGAAGACGACTGTGATGGCTCCGGCCTCGATCCGCGTGGGAATTCTGACGGTGTCCGACGGAGTGATGGAGGGACGCGCAGATGGATCGGGTGATCGGATCGAAGCTGCGGCGAAGGCCGCGGGGTGGACGATCACGGCAAGGGACAGTGTCCCCGATGAGACCGTGGCCATCGTGGAGAGACTCATTTCGTGGTCCGACGGGAGCGTTTGCGACCTCCTGCTGACGACCGGCGGAACGGGGCTCACCGCACGAGACGTGACACCGGAGGCGACGCGTGCCGTTCTCGATCGCGAAGCCCCGGGCGTGGCGGAAGCCCTTCGCGCATCGGGGCGCCAGGAGACGGCGTTCGCGTCCCTCGGCAGGGGCGTTGCCGGCACCAGGGGTTCGACTCTGATCGTGAATCTCCCGGGAAGCCCCGCTGGTGTCTCAGATGGCATGGCCATCCTGCAGGAGTTGGCCGCCCACGCCGTTCGCCTCCTGCGGGGCGCAGATACACAGCATGATTGAGGCGATATGGCTCGCGTCCTGATTGATGATCGGACCATTGAATCGGCGGTGGCCGTGCGCGAGGCGGCGGAGGCGGATGGTCACACGACCGAGATCATTTCATCGATCGATGGTCTCGACCGATCGCTCGCTGGCGGCGGAACGGTGGCGTTTGTTTCGACCGGTAGTCCGGCCGATCCGAAAACAGTAAACATGCTGAGGATCGTCTCGTCACGGGTCCCCCGGCCGCCGGTGATCATGGTCGCGGAGGTCGAGGAAGGTGAAGACCCGCGCGACGTGGTCTCGGGGATCGACACGTGGCTTCTCCCTGACCAGTTGATCCCCGCTCCTCCGGATCCGCAGGAAGTCCAGGTAGCGCTCACTCAGCAGATCGAGCGCTACGAACTGCAGCTCGAAACGGGAATCGTCGGAAGGACCGACGGGATTCTCGAGGTCATCGAACGGATCCACATGCTGGCGCCGGTAAACTCGACAGTTCTGATCACGGGAGAAAGCGGTACCGGCAAGGAACTCGCAGCGCGAGCGATCCACAGATTCTCGCCCCGCAGGGGCAAGCCGTTCATAGCGGTCAATTGTGCCGCGATACCCGAGACGCTGCTCGAATCGGAGTTGTTCGGGCACGAGAAGGGGGCATTCACCGGCGCGACGTCGCGGCGAAAAGGGATGTTTGAACTCGCCGATCAGGGGACCCTGCTGCTGGACGAGATCGGCGAGATGCCGCTGCCGCTCCAGACGCGCCTCCTGCGAGTTCTGGAGACGCAGAAGTTCATGCGGGTCGGAGGCGATTCGGAGATCTCGGTCGACGTCCGGGTCATCGCGGCGACGAATCGCGATCTCCGCCAGGCCGTCGAGGAAGGGACGTTTCGGCGGGACCTGTACTACAGATTGAATGTGCTGCATCTGGATCTCCCGCCGCTCCGGGACAGGCCATCGGATATTCCCATCCTCGTACGCCGGTTCATCGAGGACTTCAGTCGCCAGCATGAACGCGAGTTCAAAGGCCTGTCGGGCGAGGCGATGGAGATCCTGCTCGAGTACGCCTGGCCGGGAAACGTCCGCGAACTGAGGAATCTGATCGAGTCGATGGTCGTGCTCGCACCAGGCGCGGTCATTCGCGCCGACGACATTCCGCCCGACATTCGATATTCCAGTGGCCGGAGTATGCTTCCCGGCTCGAGGGTTTCGTCGCTGTCCGGATACGAACTCCCGGAAGACGAGTCGGGGACCGGCGCGCTGCAACTGCCTCAGATCGAATTCCTGTTTCGCACGCTGGTCGATATGAAAATTGATCTCGAAGATCTGCGTTCGGAATTCGATCGATTCAGGACCAGGTACAAGGACTCGGGCGCGGAGCACCGTTCGAGCCTGGGGCCCGAAGTTCAGGCCATCGAAGTGCGTGGGCGAGATCTGGCACAGCCGACCGATGAGGTGACGTGGAATGAGAGCGCGACGATTCCAGATGGTACAACCATCGCCGTCAGCCCTGAGATGACGATGGCAGACATCGAGCGCGAAGCTATCACCATGGCATTGCGGGAATCGGACGGGAATCGCCGTCGAGCTGCGGAACGTCTGGGGATCGGCGAACGAACGCTGTATCGGAAGTTGAAGGAATTCGGGATCGACGCGTAGAAGTCGGCAGCACGTCGACCCCGATCGCTCTGGCCGCCTACCCTATGGAGCTGCCCGGGAAAGGACGGTCGCCAGCTCACGGTCGAGTCTGGTGCGAATTCCCACCCACTGAGGACCTTCCGCATTCTGGTATACGGCGACCAGCGGAAGGTCGAGGTCCACGTCCTGTTCATATACGTACAGGGCCATCTGCGTTTCCTGCTGTCGCAGACGTTCACGCGTGAAGTCAGGCGTGATGGGAATGATGGCCAGGGGTCTATAAATGAAGCTCTGGTTCCGGATCTGTACGTCGTTCGGTTCGTAGTTCTCCTCGTAGTTCCGTGTGAAGAAACTCACGAGAAACACCCTCGGCCAACCTCGTTCTCCAGCCCGGGCGGCTCGCTTAAGGATTTCTTCGCCCCTGCTCACCTTGAAGCTGTTGAGTCTGCGGTAGGTGTCGGGGGCAGTCAGCCGGATCACCCATTCGTCCAGCGGAACGAGCTTGATCAGCAGAGTGCCCGACTGGATACCGATCGTGATGTTGTCCTGGCTCAGGGTGCCGTAGCCCGCCGGGGGCAGCGGCCGAGCGCTCGTCTGCTCGAGTTCCGGCGACCAGCCCGGTTGCTGGGCTGCGGCCGGGCGCACTCCCACCGCGCTGTCAGGCGCCGCGGCACCACCGCAGGCCGCCCCGATTGCCAGCAGCAGGAAGGCAGACGCTCCGCGGAGAATGGTCCGGGGACCGCGATCGCAGAGAGTGGTTTGAAGGCGACGGGCGGAACTGGGCATCAGGGATTCCCTTCGTCATTCGAGTCGACGAGAGCGAGGAGGCTCTCAGCCAGCACATCGACACCTTCTCCGGTGTGGGCCGAAGTCGCCAGCACCTGGTCCGCCGGAATCTGCAGCTCGTGCTTCAGGTCGGCCACGGCCTTGCTCTGCCCGGACCGGTTCAACTTGTCCATCTTCGTCAACACGACGAGGACCGGGATCTCGTCGGCGGCAAGATACTCCAGCAGCTGCCTGTCGGCCTCCTGGATGCCCCGGCGGCAATCGATCAGCAAGATCAGTCCATCCAGTAGATCGTTGTGTGACAGGTAGTCTTCGATCAGCCTTTTCCACGCATCTCTGACCGCTTCCGGCGCGCGTGCGAATCCGTACCCGGGAAGGTCCACGAGAAAGAATCGGTCGTTGATGAGGAAAAAGTTGATTTCACGAGTCTTGCCCGGGGTACCCGAGACTCTGGCGATTCGCTTCCGCTCGACCACGGCGTTCACCAGGCTCGACTTGCCGACGTTGGACCTGCCGGCAATCGCCACCTGCCGGAGATCATCCGGAGGTGCCTGGCCGGGGCGGCCAATGGCACCGGCAAACTCGACGTTACGAATTCTGACTGGAGTCACCGGAATCCAGGGTAGCGGCCGACCCGAGACTCACGCCTCGCGGCGTTGCGTCTCCGGCTCGAGTATCAGCAGAGGCTCCGAGCCTTCTTCGATGGTCTCGAGCGTGATCACGACCTCCCGGACATCATCCCGAGACGGGAGGTTGAACATGATGTCGAGCATCACTTCTTCGAGAACTGCTCGAAGGCCGCGAGCTCCGGTTCCCCGCTCAATCGTCTTGTTCGCCACTGCGGAGAGCGCCTTCGGGTCGAAAGTCAGCCCCACGCCCTCCAGCTCGAACATCTTCTGATACTGCTTGACCAGGGCATTCTTGGGGCGCTGGAGGATCTCCAGCATGGCGTCCTCGTCCAGGTCGTGCAGGGTCACGGTCACAGGAAGCCGGCCGACGAGCTCCGGAATGAGGCCGAATCTCAGCAGGTCCTCCGGCTCGACCTGATCCAGAGGGCTGGCATTCGGATCCCTCTCACCTGTGTCCTCGTCACCAAATCCGATCTGCCGCTTCCCGAGCCGGCCTTCAATGATCTCCTCGAGTCCGTCGAACGCGCCGCCACAAATGAACAGGATATTGCGCGTGTCGATCTGGATGTACTCCTGCTGCGGATGCTTCCGTCCACCCTGGGGAGGCACCGAAGCGACCGTACCCTCGAGAATCTTCAACAAGGCCTGCTGGACTCCCTCTCCGCTCACATCCCGCGTGATCGACGGGTTCTCGCTCTTGCGGGCGATCTTGTCGATCTCATCGACGTAGACGATTCCGCGTTCGCACTCGGCGATGTTGTAGTCACCGGCCTGCAGGAGACGGACGAGAATGTTCTCCACGTCCTCACCTACGTATCCGGCCTCCGTCAGAGTCGTTGCATCGGCGATGGTAAACGGCACCTGGAGCATCCGGGCGAGCGTCTGCGCCAGCAGCGTCTTTCCGACTCCCGTCGGGCCCAGCAGCATGATGTTGGACTTGTCGATCTCGACGTCGTCGATCTTGCTGCTGTGATTGATCCGCTTGTAGTGATTATATACGGCCACGGCGAGGCTCTTCTTGGCCTGCTCCTGCCCGATCACGTACTCGTCCAGGATCTCCTTGATCTCGATCGGGCTGAGGACCTCAGCGATCTGCGCAGCCGTTTCCCGGTCCTCTTCTTCCGCCAGGATCTCGTTACACAGCGAGATGCACTCGTTGCAGATGTAGACATTGGGTCCCGAGATGAACTTCTTGACGCTTTCCTTGGACTTTCCGCAGAAGGAACAGCGAAGGTGCTTGTCGCCAGGCATATGCGTCTCTCCTCGGTTACCCGGGTCAGCTACCGGAGTCGGGTTCTTCGACGGCTTCCGGCCCCGTCAATTCGACCGCGGGGGACTGCGATCCGTCCTCATCGCTTCCGCTCCCCGCCTGCTCGATGATCCGGTCGATAATACCATAGTCTCGTGCTTCAACCGGAGACATGTACCGGTCCCGGTCTACATCCTCGCCGATCTGCTCGATCGTCTGTCCGGTATGCTTCGCCAGCAGTTCGTTGAGCCGTTCCCGGGCATAGAGTACTTCGCGCGCCTGAATCTCGATGTCGGAGGCGGTACCCTGAGAGCCACCGGACGGCTGATGGATCATGATCCTCGAGTTGGGCAGTGCCGACCGCTTGCCGGGCGTCCCGGCCGCGAGCAGGAATGCTCCCATTGAGGCGGCCATTCCCATGCAGATCGTGGCCACGGGCGCAGTCATGTACTGGATCGTGTCGTAGATCGCCAGCCCGGCATACACGCTGCCGCCGGGACTGTTGATGTAGATGTTGATGTCCCGCTCCGGGTTCTCCGCCTGCAGGAACAGAAGCTGGGCGATTACGACGTTTGCCACATCGTCGTTGATGGACGATCCCAGGAACACAATGCGGTCCATCAGCAGACGCGAGAAGATGTCGTAGCTCCGCTCGCCCCGGCTGGACCGCTCGATGACATAGGGTGCGTAAATCGTCATGGTTTCCGTTCTCTACGGGAGTCGAATCCGTTCGTCCGGCAATCCTACCCGCGTCGCGCGACGGGTTGCGATCCCTGTCAGCTCGTTTCCTCGATCTCTGACTGGGACTTCAAGTACTCGAACGCCCTGTCGACGGCTATGTTCCGGCGCAACGACTCGAACTGGCCTTCCTTCTCGAGTCGTCGCCGCACAGCCCCAGGCGCCATCTTACTCCGTTCGGCCAGCTCCTCGAGCTTGCGCGTGACGGCTTCCTCGTCGGCCTGCAGACCTTCCTGCTCGATAACGCGGTCAAGGAGCATTTCTTCCTTGATCTGCCGCTCGGCATGGGGTGCGAGTGACTCGCGGGCCTGCTGCAACTCGTCTCCGTCCGCGTCCTCAGGCGCACGAAGCATTCCATCCAGGTACCTGTTGACGAGCGAAACGGGGAGCGAGAACGCGTTAGCCTCGATGAGCGATTCGAGAATCGCACCGCGGAGCCTGCCTTCCGCCTCGTCCTCGTGGTGTTTGGCGAGATCCGCGCGAATCACTTCTTCCAGTTCCGCACTCGTCTGCTGCGCACCTCCCGTGGCACGTTTCACCAGTTCGTCGTTGAGTTCCGGCAACACCTGTTCCTCGACACTGTCGACCGCGATAAACAATCGTCGCTGCTCCGGCTCGGCGTCCTCCGACTCTCCGGGGAATCCTACCATGAACGATCCTGACCCTCCCGGTGTCAGCGTCGTGATCGCCTGTTCGACGTCCGGCAGCGCCTGACCGGTTCCGAGTACGAATCGATACGGTTTCGCTTCCTCTGCCGGAGCGTCTTCACCCTCGGCCAGAGGTGCTACGCGGACCGCGACCTGGTCTCCAACGGCGGCCATCCGTTCGACTTCCTTCCAATCTGCGAAGTCAGACACCACGCGGTCGAGAATCTCCTGTACTTCTTCGTCGGTCACGGGCTCGACTTCCCGCTTCAGCCTGAAGCCGCCGACACGGGACAGTTCCACGGTCGGCATGACCTCCACGTCAGCCTGAAAGATCAATCGCTCGCCGGGCGCGTACTGCACATTCGAAACGCTCGCCGCTCCGGCGGGCGTGATCTCCGTGGTGTCCACGGCCTCGCGATACGCCTCCTCGATCAAACGTTCCTGCACGATCTGGTCGAGCTCGAGGCCGAATCGCTGTTCCACGACGTCCGGAGGGACCCGCCCCTTGCGGAACCCCTTCAGTCGGATCGATTTCGCGAGTCGATTCCGCTCATTCGCCCTGGCCCTCGCCACCCGCTCCGGGGCCACGGTTATGGTCAAGCGTCGGGACCAGTCATCTCCGATCTCGACTGCGACATCCAGGCCGCTGGTGCCGCCATTCTCTATCGTCCCTGATTCCATCAACACGATCTCACAGCTGAAGGTCTGAACACGAATGCGAAAGGGGGGACTCGAACCCCCACGGCCTCTCGGCCACCAGCTCCTAAGGCTGGCGCGTCTGCCAGTTCCGCCACTTTCGCCCGCTGAACTGGAGCAACCCTTATTCTAACCCCGGGCGCCTGAACGGGCCACGTATATGACGGGGAAACAGGGCTGGCGAACGGGAGGAAGAGAACAGAAGCGGATGGCGGTCCCTCGAGACCGCCATCCGCCCTCCAGATCTATCGCAAGCGGATCAGCGCGGCGTCGACGGTAACGGCACGCTGACGGGCAGGGTCTCGCCCAGCACCGGATCGAACACCAGCAGGCTGACCACTTCTCCCGGACTCACCTGGCTGATCGCTTTCCGATACTCGGCCACGCTCGTCACATCCGACCGGTTGACACTCACGATGACCGGCTTATCGCTGCGACCCACCTGGCGCCACCGGGGGAAGAACTGACCGAATCGCGCCATGTCCGCGACCACGACTCCGTCGATCTCGTCCGGAAGGTCGAGGGCCCGGCGGGAATCGCTCGAAAGCTCCTCGACCGTCAATCCGAGGGGATCAGGCGTCTCCTCCAGCAACTCCGGCTCCGCGCTCGCCGTCTGAACCGCCGCCGCTTCTTCGAGCGTGACGGACACCGTCCGTCGGCTGCGATCGTAGTCCACCAGCTCCACGCGCACCGTCTCCCCCGGATCGCGCGCGCGGATCTTTCGCTGCAGGTCGTTCACGGATTCGACCTGTTCTCCGTCGATCGCGACGATGAGACTCCCGACATCGATCCCGGCTCTGCTGGCGGCGTTTCCTTCCTCGACGGACATGACTTGAGCGCCGATCGGTCGGTCGAGCCCGTAATCCGTCGCAATCGGTGCATCCACCGCTCGGATCTGTACCCCGAGCAGTGCCCGGCGAACCTGGCCGTACTCCACCAGGTCGTCGATGACTTCACGCGCCAGGTCTATCGGTACGGCGAATCCGTAGCCCTCGTACGTCCCGCTCCGTGAAGCGATCGCGGCGTTCACTCCGATGACCTCCCCGCGAGCGTTGACGAGCGGGCCTCCGGAATTCCCCGGGTTGATCGCCGCGTCGGTCTGAATGAAGTCCTCGATCGCGGAATTCTCGTCGATGATTCTGATATTCCGGCCCTTCGCGCTTATGATCCCGGCCGTGACCGACATGGTGAGCGGTGAAGGACCCGCCGTGAATCCCGGACTGCCCACGGCCAGGACCCACTCGCCGACCCGCGAGCCGTCACTCGTGCCGAGCGTCGCGGCCGACAGGTCGTCGGCATCCAGCTTCAGAAGCGCGATATCCGTCGTGGCGTCACGTCCCACGAGGCGCACGTCGTCAAACCGTCGCCGGTCAAATAGCTCGACCGTGATCCGGGTCGCTTCTTCGACGACGTGATTGTTGGTGACGATGTATCCGTCTTCGCTGATGATGAATCCGGAACCGCTGCCGCGGACGGTCGGCGGTGCCTCAGGCTGGAACTGATTGAACGGCGCGGGAAGTTCCTGCTGTCCGTGATCGGCAATGTCCCGATCCACGTAGATCGTCACGACGGCCGGCGTGATCTGTTCCGCGATTTCGGCGAAGCCGTTCATCGGCAGCAGCTCGGAATCGTTCCCGCCCGAACTCGAGGATACCAGTCGGAGGGGCGGATTGCGGTCCTGTGCCACCCCCGGCGGCGTGAGATCGAATCGGGCCGCGATTCCAAGACCGATTCCGAATGCCACGAGGGCTGTGAGGATCAGGTTCAGCTTGCTGCGCAGAGGGTCGTTCATCATCGCTCGTCAGTTTCGGGGTCCATGGTCGTGCACGTACCTGGCCACGCGTCCGTTTGATATGACTCGGGAGCCCTGCGGGTTCCGTTTCCAACTCATAGTTGGACGCCCGGCCGGGGTTCATGGTTGCCCGAAACGCCGGACGGCGTCCCGAAGGACGCCGTCCCTTGCGCACCGCAGTGGCACGCTCGCGTTTCCGGCAGTTGCGCTACTTCTCGTCCGACTCCTCGACGATCTCGTAGTCCGCTTCGACGACATCTTCGTCCGATGCGCCGGTCTCGGGCGTGGCTGTCGCATCTGCGGAATCCGGATCGAATCCTTCATCCGCGGGACCTGCCTGGTCGCCCATGCCGGCCTTTGCGTAGATCTGCTGAGCGGCAGCCTGGACGGCCTGCTGGATGTCGTCCACGGCCGCCTGAATCTCGCCCTGATCGTCCTGCTTCAAGGCCTGCCGTCCCCGCTCCAGCTTGGCCTCGATCTCTTCCTTCGCCGAGTCGTCGATCGAGTCCTTCCACTCGTCGATGTTCTTCTCGGTCTGATAGATCAAGGTGTCGAGACGATTCCGTGCCTCCGCCTTCTCACGCCGATCCTTGTCCTCGTTGGCGTGAGCGTCGGCATCCTTCACCATCTTGTCGATCTCCGAGTCCGACAGGCCGGACGAGGCCTCGATCCGGATCTTCTGCTCCTTGTTCGTCGCACGGTCTTTCGCGCTCACATGCAGGATCCCGTTCGCATCGATGTCGAACGTCACTTCGATCTGCGGCACGCCGCGCGGAGCAGGCGGGATTCCGGTCAGCTGGAATCTGCCGATCGTTTTGTTGTCACTCGCCATTGGCCGCTCGCCCTGGAGGACATGAATGTCCACCGTGGGCTGGCTGTCCTCGGCTGTCGAAAACACCTCGCTCTTCTTCGTGGGAATGGTGGTGTTTCTCGGGATCAGCGCCGTCATCACGCCGCCCAGAGTCTCGATTCCCAGCGACAGCGGAGTCACGTCGAGCAGCAGGACGTCCTTCACGTCGCCCGCGAGGACCCCACCCTGAATTGCGGCGCCGATTCCGACTACCTCGTCGGGGTTCACGCCCTTATGCGGCTCTTTATCGAAGAATTCTCGCACGGTCTCCTGGATCTTGGGGATCCGGGTCGATCCACCCACGAGAATGACCTCGTCGATCTCTGATGCCTTCAATCCGGCGTCGTCGAGCGCCTTCTTCATCGGCTCCTTGGTACGCTCGATCAGGTCGTCGACGAGCTGCTCGAACTTCGAGCGGGTCAGCGTCATGTGCAGGTGCTTCGGGCCGCTCTGATCCGCCGTGATGAACGGCAGATTGAGATCGGTCTGCGTGACGGTCGACAGCTCGCACTTGGCCTTCTCAGCCGCTTCCTTGAGCCGCTGCAGGGCCATCGGGTCCTTCGAAAGGTCGATCCCCTGGTCCTTCAGAAACTCATCGACCATCCAGTCGATCACGCGCTGGTCGAAGTCATCCCCACCCAGGTGCGTATCGCCGTTCGTGGCCTTCACCTCGAACACACCGTCTCCGAGCTCGAGTATGGAGATGTCGTACGTCCCTCCACCGAGGTCGAATACGGCGATTTTTTCGTCGCTCTTCTTGTCGAGACCATAAGCCAGAGCGGCCGCGGTGGGCTCGTTGATGATTCGCAATACTTCGAGCCCGGCGATCTTGCCGGCGTCTTTGGTAGCCTGCCGCTGCGCATCGTTGAAGTAAGCCGGGACCGTGATCACTGCCTGGCTGACATCCGAGCCCAGGTAATCCTCGGCCGTCTGCTTCATCTTCTGCAGCACCATGGCCGAGATCTCCGGCGGCGTGAACGTCTTGTCGCCATGCGGGATCTTCACCTGGACTCGATCCTGGCCGTC
>JBDGUY010000028.1:0-15341 GCA_039585935.1 Gemmatimonadota bacterium | reverse complement strand
TCGCCGGCCTGACGGAATTCATGAGCGATCTGCGCCTGCTGGCTACGCTCGAAACCGGTGGAATCGAGGACCAGATGGGGCAGTCGGATCTCGTTCCTCTGCTCCTGGACCTGTCGGAGGAGTGGAACTCGGAGGCCGAAGGACGGGGAATCCGATTCGCCTATGACGGGCCGTCGGAATTGCCGCCGGTTCGTGTACATGAGCGGCTGCTGCGTGAAGCCGTGGCGAACTTCCTGTCCAATGCGCTGAAGTTCACTCCCGAGGGCGGCGAAGTGACGCTCCGAGCTGAAGCGCTTCCCGGTTCGGGGGAATCTCTCTCGAGGACCAGGGGGACCTGTTCCGTGAGTTCTCACGGCTGCGTGCGGCGGACACTTCCGGCGATGGCCGACGGGGATCGGGGATCGGACTGTCGATCGTCAAGCGGATCGCGGATGCCCACGACGCGTCGCTCGGGTGTCGCAGCGCCCCGGGCCAGGGGAGCACCTTCTTCATCGACCTGGCTGCGTCGCAAGACTGATCGAGTTCGCCGACGCGGCCCCCGCCCGGCTCAGCCCAACCGAGCGCGCAATACGGCCAGCAGGGTCTCCGGGTCGATCGGCTTCTGGAACACGCCGGCCAACCCGAGCTCCCGCACATCCGTGGTGAGCGTGAAGTCGTCTCCAACCGAGCTCAGCATGTAGATCGGCACGTCGCATCCCAGGGCGCGCAGCCGGGTGATCAGGTTCGTGCCCGCATCGATTTCCTCCATCATCAAGTCCACGAGCACCAGGTCCGGAGGCTCCCGTTCGAAGGCGTGGACGCCGTCCTCCGCAGTGGCCGCGCCGATCATCCGATAGCCGTTCGTCTCCAGGATGGCCCGTACCATGTCGCGATAGTCTGCATCATCCTCCACGTAGAGGACGACCGGTCCATTCTCATGCATGACGCCTCACGTCGTGTGGGCCGGCGTCGGGCCGGCCGTCGGGTGACCCTGGGATGAAGTCGCATTCCCGGTGGGTGGGGTGAGAGCGGCAGCGAGCCAAGCGCCGGCCGCCTCCAGGTTGTGCTCCGCCCGCTCCGAGAGCTTCTCGCCGAACCCGTCGAACGAGTAACCGCGCACGCCGAGCAACAGCGCCCGCGGGTGCGCGTCGTACAGCTCGTTCGCCAGTGCCAGCACGGTGCCTGGCTCGAGCGCATGGGTCGAGAACGCCGGCCGACCCAGCGGGGCGAGCGGCTGAACCAGGAAGGGAGAGGGACCGGTCATGGAGGCATCCACGAACACGACCAGGTCCGCCTGCGCCACCAGGTCCGCGTGCTCCACCTGGAGCTGATACGTCGAGTCGACCGTGACTCCCGGGATCGCCAGGGCACGCAGCCGGTCTGCGAGGCATGGCCCGAGACCATCGTCGAGCCGGCCGGGATTGCCCCAGCACAACACCAGCACCCGCTCATCCGCCGCGTGCCGGATCGACTGTTGCGGGGTTTCGATTTTCATGCGCTCCTCCGTCCTTCACCTACGATCCTGCCTTCCGCGTCGTGCACTTCCATCACCAGCGGCATCTTTCCGAGGGCGTGGGTGGCACAGGACAGACACGGGTCGTAGGCACGTATGGCTACCTCGACGTGATTCAGGAGTCCCTCGGTGATCTCGGTCCCGGAGAGGTACTTCCGGGCAACGGACTCCACGGCCCGGTTCATTGGCTCGTTGTTGCTCGTGGTCGAGACGATCAGGTTCGCCTGCATCACCGTGTCATCATCCGCCACGACGTAGTGGTGGAACAGGGTGCCGCGTGGTGCCTCGATCACTCCGACCGCCTCGTTCCGGCGCTCGCCCTGCAGCACCAGTTCGTCGCCCTCGATGTCAGGATCGTCGAGCAGTCGCTCGATCTCCTCGAGCGCGGACAGCGTCTCGATCATGCGGGCCCAATGGTAGGCCAGGCTCATCGTGCCGGGGACGCCGCCCATCGCCTCGACGAATTCTACCCGCGCGGCTTCGGCTTCGGGCGTTCCGATCCGGTCGCACACGGCCAGTCTGGCCAGCGGTCCGACCCGGTACCAGCCCGTCTCGGGTCCCAGTTCCCGGAGGAACGGGAACTTCATGTAGGACCAGGGTTTGACCTCCTCGATGAGGACGTCTGCGTACCGGTCGACCTCGACGTCATCGAGGATCTTCTCGCCAGCCGAGCTCACCGCGCGCAGCACGCCGTCGTACAGATCGAACGTCCCGTCCCGTCTGACGAGTCCCAGGTGGTTCGACGGGAAGGCGGCGAACTCCGCGGCAAAGCCCAGGTTGTCGAGCGTGTAGTCACGCGCGATCCCCACAGCCGCCCTCGCCCACTCCTTCTGCTGCGGAATCTCGGCCGCGAGTTCCTGGCGCTCGGCAGTCGCGAGACTCCGGTTCACGCCGCCGGGGATCGCTCCGGTCCCGTGGACCTTCTTGCCTGCCGTGGCCCGGATGACCTCCTGGCCGAACTTCCGCATCAGGATTCCCTGGCGGGCAAGCTCGGGATACGCGCCGGCAACGCCCAACACGTTCCGCCGGGCGGGATCCGAGTCGAACCCGAACAGCAGGTCGGGCGAGGAGAGGTGGAAGAAATGCAGGGAATGGGACTGGAAGATCTGCCCGTAGTGCATCAGGCGGCGGATCTTCTCCGCGGTCGGGGTGACCTGGTCCACGCCGACGATTCCGTCCATGGCCTTGGCGGCCGCCAGGTGGTGGCTCACCGGACAGATCCCGCACAGCCGCTGTACGGCGACGGGAATCTCCCAGTACGGTCGGCCCTGGATGAACCGCTCGAACCCCCGAAACTCCACCACGTGGAGCCGGGCGCTCTCGACTTCGCCGGCCGGGTCCAGCTTGATCGTCACCTTGCCGTGTCCCTCGACCCTCGTGAGGGGCTCGATCACCACGCGTTTCGTCGTGTTCATCGATCTCTCCTCAGTCGTAGCGGATGAGGTGCGGCGGGAGTTCTGCCGGCTCGCCCGAGAGCAGGGCGGTGACTGCGGCCCAGAACGCTTCCGGCGATGGCGGACATCCCGGCAGGTGCCAGTCGATGTCAACGACCTCGTGCAGGGCATAGACCCGGTCCAGCAGCCTCGGCAATTCGGCATCACCGGGTGGAAGGCCGGACGGGTTGTGTACCGTCGGACCGTCCACGTAAGCCTCCTGCAGGCACTCCTCGAGTGGGACGAGGTTCCGCATCGCGGGGATCCCGCCCATCGTGGCGCAGTCGCCCACAGATACGAGAACGTCGCAATTCTTCCGGAATTCCCGAATCGTGGCGACGTTTTCCTCGTTCGCGCAGCCACCCTCCACGAGGCCGACGGCGCAGCGTTCCTGGAATTCCTTGTAGTCGTCGATCGGTGATCGGTCGAATTCCACCAGCTCGGCCAGTTCGAGGATGCGTTCGTCGAGATCCAGCAACGACATGTGGCACCCGAAGCAGCCGGCCAGCGAGGTCGTCGCGATCCGCGGCCTGGACATGGCTCTATTCCTCCTGGCGGGCGGGCTCAGAGGCGCCGCTCGCTTCGATATCTGATCCGATCGGTGCGTTGTCGAACCGTCGCGACCCGATCGGCACGGAGAATCCCTCCCGCTTTCGGACCAGCGCTCCTACCGGGCAGACATCCATCGCCGCGTCCGTCACGTCGAGGTCGGTGTCTGCGAGCCGGGCCGTAGAGCTGACAGCGACCCGGCGATCCGGTCCCCGTCCGGTGAAACCGAATACGGTCTTTCCGTCGAGGTCGCGCGAGGCCCGCACACAACGGGCGCACAGGATGCAGCGGTTACGATCGATCAGCACGTCCGGGTGTGAGGCGTCCACCTCGCGCGGCTTCCAGTGGTGTTCGAACCGGGGTGCGGCGATTCCGAGCCGGTAAGCCACGGCCTGGAGCTCGCAGTTGCCGCTCTTCTCGCAGCTCATGCAGAAGTGATTGCCCTCGGCGAACAGCAGCTCGACCAGGGCCCGCCTCCACTCACGCAGCTGCGGCGTGTCGTTCTCGACCACCGAGTCCGGCTCGGCCGGCTGGGTGCAGGCGGAGCAGGGACGACCGTTGGCCTTCACCGTACAGACGCGACAGCCGCCGAACGGCTCCAGCTCTTCGTGCCAGCACAGGCGCGGGATCCAGATTCCCGCTCCCTGCGCAGCTTCCAGGATCGTCATGCCCGGCTGTGCATCGACCGGGACGCCGTCTATGTAGAACTTGAAGCTCTCGCTCATCGGAACGGGCTCCGGATCAAAGGTGCGAGGGCGCACGGCCGGGAACGGCCTGCGCGGCTACGAGCGCGGCATCGAGATCGAAGCGCCGCGTGAGTCCGGCAGGCGCATCACCGGTGCGCGATTCGTACTCCGAAGCGAGCCCTTCGAGGCTCGAGAGAATCGGGTTCGGGGCCGTCTGGCCCAGCCCGCAACGGCTGGTGCGCCGGATCGTATCCCCCAGCTCGCGGAGCCGGTCGAGGTCAACGGGCTCGCCTCGCCCGTCCCGCACTCGCTCGAGCAGGTCGAGCATCGCCGGCATGCCTGCGCGACAGGGCGTGCAGTGGCCGCAGCCCTCTTCGATGAAGAACTCCGTGTAGGCGGAGACGATCGACAACAGGTCGCGTTCGGGTCCGAACACGACGATCGCGCCTCCGGTGGCAAGGTCGTCGAAACAGATTCTGCGATCGAAGTCCGCGGGTCCGACGAGCTTTCCACTCGGACCTCCGACCTGCACCGCGGCAGCCATCTCGCCACCGGCCAGCTCCAGAACCTCCCGCAGCGCGATTCCGAACGGGACCTCGTAAATCCCCGGCAGGCGGCAGTCACCGGACACGCTGAGGAGCTTCGTTCCTGCGCTCTGCGGTGTCCCGAATTCGCAGAACGTCGCCGGTCCGGCTTCGAGTATCCTGGTAACACAGCACAGAGTCTCGACGTTGTTGACCACCGTGGGGCTGGCCTGGAATCCCTTGCTCGCGGGGAAAGGCGGGCGATCCCGGGGGTCGCCCCGATTCCCCTCGAGAGAGTTGATCAGCGCGGTCTCCTCTCCGCACACGTAGGCTCCGGCCCCCATCTGGATTCGGATATCGAAATCGAATCCCTGCTTGCCCGCGATACTCTCCCCGAGCAGGCCTTCGTCCCGACGCCGCTGGAGCCGTTGCTCGAGGAACGGAAGGAGGTAGGCGTACTCGGCGCGCAGATACAACACGCCCTCGGAGGCACCCAGCGCATACGCCGCGATCGTCATCCCGGCGAAGACCCGTTCGGGACGTTCGGTGAGCAGGACCCGATCCTTGAACGTACCGGGCTCTCCCTCGTCGGCGTTGCAGATCACGAATTTCCGATCGGCTTCCACCTCGCGGGCGAATTCCCACTTCATTCCGGTCGGGAAACCGGCGCCACCACGGCCCCTCAGCCGGGCGGTCTTCACGGCCCGAATCACCTCCGCCGGGCTCATGGCGACGGCCTTTCGGATCGCCTCCCCGCGGTTGTAAGGACTGAACAGGATCTCGCCCGGATACTGCAGGTTGTTGTGCACCATCGACTGGATTCGAGAATGCGCGTTGTTGCCATCTCCCAGCTTGCGCACCAACCGGCGCGGGTCGCCGTGCTGCCTGAGCGAGGCGACGATTTCGCGAGCCCGGTCAGAGGACAGGTCGGTGATCGGCACCTCGTTCACCAGGGCCGCCGGCGCCTGGTCGGACAGGCCGATGCAGGCTGTGCGCTCCAGGGTGAAGCGACCATCGGGTGTAGTCCCTCCGAGGGGTATGCCGAGCGCCTCGACGAACGCATCCCGGACCGTCGCATAGCCGGCGAGACGGTCGGGCACGTCGTCGCACAGCCGAATGGTGATGTCTCCCTTCTGCTCGACCGACAGAAACGAGTAAAAAGAGACGCACGCCTCCACCGTGACCCGGGGAACCCGGACCTCGTCGGCGATCGTATCGATAGATTGTTGGCTGATTCCGCGGAATTCCGACTGCACGGCGCGAGCGATGTCGAGGAGGCGGACGGGATCGGACCCGTGCTCCCGGCAGATGTCGCGGACCCGTGACTCGTTCTGCGATGTCATGGTTCGGACTCGTTGTCTGGGTACTGCATCTATGTACTCGCAGGCCGGACGGAGGCCCGCGCGACCGGTCAGATTCTACTGCAATCGCCTTGCCACCACGCGGAGTTCCGAACGTGGCGGGTTCCGACCGGAGGTGGTATCCTCCCGGTGTTCAAGTCCGGATGTTTCCGTCCGGGCGACCGTGCCGAACCGGACGGTCAGGCTGGCAATGAAAAGGCGTTCGACGGAGGGGTCGAGCATGAGCGACGGGCACGAGCCGAGAGACCACATCGACGGGCGAGACCGGAGCCGGGTGCCGGGATTGACTGCCGCGATTCTGGCCGCGGTACTTGGCGTGGGCGCCTGTGCCCAGCCAGACGTCGCCGAAACCACCGGTACGATCGATCGAGCGGCATTCGACAGCCTCCTGGCGGACCTCGCAGGTCCGCAGGCCGAAAACCTCTCCAACGGTCAGCGCTGGCGGCTCGTCGCTTCGACGGGAACGGGTCTTCCGCCGACGAGTTATCGACTCGCCGACCTGCCGGAGCCCGAGGCGCGAGGGGCCTCTCTACAGCAGGTGTACTGCATGCAGTGCCATGGAGTCGCGAGCCCGAAGATGCACACCGCAGCCGAGTGGCCGATCCTGTTGAGGCGGATGCACATGCGGACACGCACCCTGCGTGATCGGCTGGCTGGAGAGAGGATCGAAGGAGCCGTGGACGAGATGCTGATGGCGGGTCTGCAGTCCGCCAACATCCCGACGGTGGAAGACCAGGACTCGCTGCTCGCCTACTTCACCCGGAATGCACTTCCGGCGGCGGAGCCGGATGAAATCGGGGATGGTCCCGACGACCTTCTGTATCTCGAGTACTGCTCCCTGTGTCACGAGACGCCGTCGCGCACGGCGCATGGTCCGGAAGGGGCACAGGCGCTCGTGTACCGGATGGGCGCGATGATGGAAATCCTCGGAATGGTGCCGCCGAGCGAGGCAGAAAAACAGCGGCTGACGGCCTACCTGCAGGCGGCCGCCGAGTAGCGGTCGCCCGACTTTCCGGCGCGCCCGAATACCCGGCGCGCCGGCCCGCTTACTTCAACAGTTCCACGCCCACCCAGTAAGCGAGCCGCGCCACTGCGGCCGTTTTGCCCGCATCGAGTCGTTCCGGCTCATCGTCCAGCCCGTGGTAATCGTCGTGCAGCCCGCTGTGGAAGAACAGAGCGTCGATTCCGGACAGCAGGAACGCGAAACAATCGGAGCGCCGGACCAGCTGGTCGTCGGGACTGTCGATCGGTGACACCCCGATGTCGCCGTGTGACGCAGCGACACTCTGCACCAGTTCACCGAGATCGGAAGTCGACTGGCGAATCACCTGGACCGTAGCCGGATCGTTTCGCCCGATCATGTCCAGGTTCAGGTTCGCGATCGCGTTCTCGAGCGGATACGTCGGATGACTGGTGTAGAACATGGCCCCGACGAGGCCTCTCTCTTCAGCGCTGGTGGCGATGAACAGCACCGACCGGGCAGGCGGAGTATCGAGCGATCCGAACGCTTCGGCGATCTCGAGCAGAGCCGCCGTGCCGGATGCGTTGTCGTCCGCGCCGTTGAACACGTCGTCTCCGGTCGGCGATGCGACCGGAGAAGTGCCGATGTGGTCGAAATGTGCGGTAAATACTACGTACTCATGGTTGAGCTGGGGGTCCGATCCCTCGATCCAGCCAATCACGTTCGGAGCGACGAAGTCGCCTCCAGGCTCGCCCGGTACCGGACCGCCGGGGACCGGAGCCTGGACGCTGAGTGGCATGTCCGCGCCGGTCCTGTCGTCGAGACGGGTGAACGATCCCGGGAGAACCTGGGCGCTGGGGAGCGCGAACCACTGCAGGAATTCTCCATCGTTCCCCGGCTGGAGTCCTGCCCTGGAAAACTCGCCGGCGATGTAATCGGCTACCCGGTTCAGCTGGGGGCTCGGCGACCATCGTCCGAGCATCGAGTCGTGCGCCATCACGCCGACGTAAGTCGCGACCTCCGCTTCCGTAATCGAATCCGCTGCCTGCTGGAGGTCCGCTGAAAACCCGCCGTTCGGCCCGGTGGGATCGTCGCCGCACGACAGCGAAAGGAGTGTGATCAGCAGAGCCGCCATCGACGAGGCGACACTCCGAAACCCCCGACTGTACGATCGCATCGTTCCTCCCGGCCTCAGGGCCGTCCCGCCAGCTCGACGGCTACCCAGTATCCCAGCTTCGCGACCTTCTCGATCTTCAACGTGTCGAGCAGGGGCACCTCGTCAGACACCTCGTGGTACTCAGCGTGGAGTCCGCTGTGATAGAACAGCGCATCGATCCCCTTCAGAAGGAATGCACCCGAGTCCGAACGCTGGATGAATACGTTGTCGGGGCTATCCTCCGGGGCGAGTCCCAGTTCCGGGTGCTGGGTGGCCACCGCCAGGGCCACCGCGGCATTCTCGGAGTCGGTCCGGCGAATCATGAACACGTGGCCTGTTTCCCCCCTGCCGATCATGTCGAAATTCACGTTCGCGATCATGGCAGCTGGGGAGAACTGAGAATGGCTCAGGAAGTAGATCGACCCGCGCAGCCCCAATTCCTCGGCACTCGCCGCGAGAAACACGACGGATCGCTTCGGGGGAGTGCTCATGGCGCCGAACGCCTCGGCGATCTCGAGCAGTGCCGCGGTTCCAGAAGCGTTATCGTCCGCGCCGTTGTAGATCTGGTCCACCCCGGGACCCTCGTCGATTCCCCCCAGGTGATCGAAGTGGGCCGACAGCACGACGAATTCGTTTCGCAATTCCGGGTCCGACCCCTCGATCCAGCCGACCACGTTCGGGGCGAGCGGCTCTCCGGGAGCGTGCGCCTGGAACCACTGCAGGTAACCACCGTCATCGCCGCCCGGAGCGAGTCCGGCCCCGGCGAACACTCCCGCTATGTACTCGGCGACCTCGTCGAGCTCGGGACTCGGGGAGCGTCGGCCGAGCGTGGAGTCGTGCGCGATATCTGTGACGAGCTGCAGGATCTCTGCCGAAGTAATCGTTGAGGCCGTACCGGTGAATGGGTCGCCCGGGAGTTCTACCTCGTCGCCCGGATCCGGTCCGGTTATCGGATCGATCGGCGCTCCGTCGCCGCTGCACCCGGCTGCCCAGGCGATGACCAGAGCCGCGCCCAGTCCCGCAATCCATCCACCCCAACCCGATCTATCGCGCACTCGATTCCCTCTCCATGTGATTCGGCTCTCCGACTCCGAGTTCGAATTCCGCCCGGCTTTCCTCGCCATCGATCACGGCGACCTCGAATCGGTATCGTCCCGGCGGCAGCCCATTCCCGCGCAGCACCACCAGGTCGGCTGATTCGCCCGGGGCCAGATTCCTTTCCCCCGACTCGTCCGACCAGGTCATCGGGCACGCCTCTGGATCCGGCTCGAAGCGGCGCCACGCGCCGTCATCGTCCATCTGTAGCCGGAGCAACTGTGCACGGCACCGCTTCGCTGTTGCCCGGCCCTCGTTCGATACACGCAAGTGCCATTCAGGTGCGACGTGGCCGACCGAGTGTACCCCGTCCGATCGTCCTCGCTCCCGCCGGGGTGTCGCGTCCACCACGAGCAGGGGACGCCACCGCCAGCGGCAGAACCGCCAGGCGAGCGTGGCTCCTACCAATACAACGAGCGAGGCCAGGAGGATCGTGACATTCATCTGGAGCAAGATACTCGCCGGTGGCCGCTGAGTAAGTGCGGGAGTCGCGCTGCCCCGACACTCTGACTCATCGGCAGGTCGGAGTGACTCGATTCGCGACTACGATCGGCAGGGTATTGATCTCCGATAGTCCCGTAAGTGATCCATTGGTCGTCAGGTATGTTGCTGCAGTCCTCGGGAGCGAGAACGGAACGTCTGTTGCTGTAGCAGCTCTCAGAGTTCCGGGCAGATGAATCAATTCCCCAGCGCTTCCGTAGGGCGATGTCCCGCGCCCGCCTGGTCGTGCGACCGGCCCCCGCACAGCCGACAGAAGCGGCACTCGAAGGAGATGCAGAATGCGCCTGTCCCTCCTCGCTCTCGCGCTCTCCGGAGGCATCCTCACGCTTGCCGCCTGCGGAGAACAGGTCGTCAGTCCGCCAGCCGACAACGGTTCTGCCACGGCGACGGCAGCCATGATCTCCAGTTCCCCGCTGATCGAGCTCGGTCGGGCCCTCTACTTCGACAAGGGCCTGTCCCGGAACGGGAACCAGTCCTGCGCAGCGTGCCATGATCCGAAGTTCGGGTTTACTGGTCCGAAAGTCGCGGTCAACAAGACGGGCGCGGTGTACTCGGGGTCCGTCCGGCAACGGTCCGGGAATCGCAAGCCGCCATCAGCCGCGTACGCGACGACCGCACCCGTATTCTACTTCGACGTAGCCGAGGGGCTGTGGATCGGCGGGAATTTCTGGGACGGACGCGCCACGGGTGAGAGGTTGGGGAATCCGGCGGCCGACCAGGCGATCGGCCCTTTTCTCAATCCCGTTGAGCAGGCGCTGCCCGATAGGTCGTGCGTAGTCTACAAGGTTGTGGTTGGGAAGTACGCGAATTTGTGGTATGAGACCTGGGGGCCGGGAATCGAGAACGTGACCTTCCCGAAAGACATGAGCCAGGAATGCCAAAAGGAATCTGACGAATTCGACGTCATCTTCTCCGATGCGGAAGACGCCCTGCTGGACGCAGCCTACGACCAAGTGGGTTTGTCGATAGCGGCGTTCGAGGCATCATCCGAAGTGAACGCGTTTTCGTCCAGGTACGATGCCTGGAAGACCGGAGCGGACGTGTTCACAGCCGAGGAGGAGTGGGGTTTCGAGCTGTTCACGGGTGAGAAAGCCCTGTGTTCGGCCTGCCATCCGGCCGACCTGTCCGACCCGATGGACCTGTTCACAGACTATTCGTTCGACAATCTCGGAGGCCCGGCGAATCCCGCGAACCCGGTCTACGAGGTAAACCCGACGTTCGTCGATCTGGGGCTCGGGGCGTTTCTGCGCGACGCCGGCGAGTACGGAAAACAGAAGGTTCCGACCCTTCGAAATGTCGACAAGAGACCATCGAGTTCGGTCACTAAGGCATACAGCCACAACGGCTATTTCAAGTCGCTGGAGCAGATCGTCCACTTCTACAACACTCGCGATGTGAAGCCGACCTGTCCCGGTCCCTACACGGCCGACGAGGCAATGGCTGCAGATTGCTGGCCGGCGCCGGAAGTGGTGGTGAACGTAAACACCGATGAGCTGGGCGATCTCGGCCTCACGGCGGCAGAAGAAGCCGCGATCGTCGCGTTCTTGAGGACGCTGTCGGACGAGTAGCCCCGCGGTTGCCATTGCTGCTGCGGAGGGGGGCGCCTCGAGGCGGGGCGCCCCCCTTTCTCTGTCTCGGCAATCTCGCTCTGAGATAGACGAATTGCCCAACTTTGGTTAGGCTTAGGCTCTCCCACTCCAGACAGAGAGGTCGTTTCGTGAGATTTCCCATTGCTGTACCTGCTGTTCTCACATTCGTAGCGCTCGGCGTTGCGGCTTGCGGCGGAGACTCAGCCGATGATTCCGCGGCTTCCGCCGACTCCGGCTACGACACCGCCGGCTCGGCCGCGACTCAGCTCACCTCGGCAGGGACCGATGAGACCGCGCCGTCGGTGTCCCACGACGGGAAGCACGTCGCCTACGTCTCAGACGAATCCGGCAGACTGGCCCTGTATCGTATGCCTGTCGGCGGGGGAGAACCGGTCCAGGTGACCCCGATGCAGAATTGGTTGGGCGGCTCTGACTGGTCTCCCGACGGCACCATGATCGCGTACACCTCCGACCTGTATGCACCGCCGGATGTGTTCGTGATCTCGGCTGATGGCGGCGAGCCGACCCGCCTGACCTCGGATCCGGGCTTGGAGTTCGGCCCTGCGTGGTCGCCTGACGGGTCTAAGATTCTCTACTCGGGCAACCGGGGCGGAGAATTCAACCTCTATACAGTCCCGGCGGGCGGGGGCGAGTCGACACAGATCACGAGCGGTCCCGGAAACAAGCAGGGAGGCGACTGGTCTCCCGACGGCAACTGGATCGCCTACACCTCGAATGCCAGCGGAACGCAGAGCGTGTGGGTGAGCGCCGCCGATGGAAGCAATGCGAATCAGTTGACGGATGACGAAGGAGACGAAGGGGGGCTCAGCTGGTCGAGCGATGGGATGTCGATTCTGTTCGCCTCGGACCGTGCCGGAAACGCGGATATCTGGGTCATTGGCGTGGACGGTTCCGGGCTCCGCCAGGTGACGACGGCGGAGACCGACGAATTCGGACCGCGCTGGGCGGTCGGCGGCGAATGGATCGTGTATCGTTCGGACCAGGATGGTCAGACGGACGTGTACGCCATTCCGGCGTTGGGGGGCGAATCCGTGCGCCTGACTCAGGATGATGGGGTCGAGGGCGCGCCGGCCTGCGCGGACGACTGCTCGCGAATCGTATACACATACAATACCGCCCGGTCGCACGTGTATACGATTCCCGTGGCCGGGGGTGATCGACAGGCGATCACCTCGGGGAACGACAATCACTTCGGCGCAACGCTGAGCCCGGACGGAGAGATGTGGGCCTGGGTGTCGGACGACAACGGGACGAACGATGTATGGGTCAAGCCAGTGGCGGGGGGCGACGCATTCAATCTCACGGAGAGCAAAGGCGACAGCAACCAGCCCGCCTGGTCGCCTGACGGCTCACGGCTGCTGTTCGTCTCGGACAGGAACGGCTCGAACGAGATCTTCGTGATCGCAGCCGACGGAACCGGGGAGCAGCTTCTGGTCACGAGTGACGGCGACGATGTTGGTCCGGTCTGGAGCCCGGATGGCTCCGGAATCGCGTTCGTATCGGATCGCGGCGACAGCGATGGAGACGTGTTCGTCACGACCGCTTCGGGCGGCGACGTGCAGAGACTGACTTCGATCGGTGGCGTGAACGGTATCCGCTGGAGTCCCGACGGGTCACGGCTTCTGTTCACGTCACAGAACACCGACAGCGGCCAGGCCCAGTTGTTCATGGTGCCTTCACGTGGAGGAGACATTCGCCAGCTCACTACCGACGGCTACAATACCGGCGGCGAGTGGTCTCCCGATGGATCGACGATACTGGTTAATCACCACAGCGGCGAAGGATTCGACATCGCCGTCATCGACCTTGCCAGCGGTGAGATGACGATGGTGGCCGCCGATCCGGCCTGGGAGGTCGGGGCAAGGTACTCGCCTGACGGCGAGTGGATCGTGTTCCAGGGCAACATGGAAGGGAACTTCGAGCTGTACGTGATGCCGGGCGGAGGAGGCGATCCGACCCGGGTCACGATGACCGACGCGGACGAGGGGAATCCCCAGTGGACGACCGACGGCAACCTGTATTATCAGGTGGCCGAGGGTGATACGGACCTGTGGTACATGGATGTCGAGGCCGCGCTTCCCGAGTAAGACAGGGAAGCAGGTCCGAGGCCCGATAGAGGGGGCGCTTCCGCCGGGAGCGTCCCCTCCTTTCGTGCGTCATATCTGCTTGTGACAGGACGTGCGATCGTCTAGTTTTCCTCCGGAGGGGGCGGGCCCAATTCCGGGTATCTGGCCCCTTCTCCCCCCCTCCGAACCGCGGAGGTCAGGACCATGCGCAGATTTACACTTGCGCTGATCGTGGTGTCCCTCGGCCTGTTCCCCCTTGCATGCAGTGGCGACGATGACCCGCCGACCGGTCTCCCGACGGGCGACCCGGATCTCGTGGCGATGGTCGGCTGCCTGTCGGAAGGACTGGTCCACGTCGGCCTCGCGCTCGAGACCGGCTTGATTCTGTATCACGAACTGGATCCGGGCGAGACGCTTCCCTTCACGCCTCCGCCCGAGTTCTCGTACAACTCGGACACGGGGGCATTCGAGCACTCGTGGACGATCGGCTCGCAGACGACCGAGATCTACGGCGAAGTGGATCCAGTGACTGTGGTCCAGGATGGCCTGCAGCAAGGCGACATCTTCACCGTGGGTTTCGAGATGATGCCCGTGGGGAGCCTGGACGCGGTCGCGGGCGGCGGGCTCCGGGTCAATCACCTCGGCCTGACCCTGCCTCCGAATCAGACCGAGACGATGCGGATCATCCCGGCATGGGATCTCTGGGTGTACACGGGCGGAACCTGCCAGGTGACGGTCAACCAGCTGGATATCATCGTGCATCACCTGGTGACGAATGACGAGCTGCAGACCATGTCCATGGGATTCGTGGCGGTAAACGACACCCAGGTGCTGGAAGGGTATCTGACCGCCAGCGGGGATGCGGACATCGCGAACATCAGTGCGCAGTTCAAGGGCGAGAACTACGCCTGCGACCTGGACCTCGACACGTATGCGCTCGACTGCTATCCGGTCTGAGCCGCAATGACGCGTCGTTGCCAGCGGTTCCCCTCCGGGTGGCACGGACCGTCGACCTCAGCGAGATTCAGCGGTCGGTGACACCCGGGCTCCAGGGGGATGATGTACACTGAGCTGGAACTGTCACACGTCCAGGAGACGCTCCGGACGCTGCAAAAGCGGATCATGGAACGCCTTCCCGGCTCCAGCCTCGGCCGGGTCGCGGCGGAGTTGTGCCCCCTGGCCGTGCTCGACGTAGTGAACGACAGTCCTGTGCCGGCGCAGAAGTAGGAATGCCCCGACGAATGCCCGGATCCAAGAGAGGATACTCGATGCGTCCTGTGTTCCTGATGTGTATCGCCGGCGCCCTCGCCGCATTCGTCAGCCCGGCTTCAGCCCGGTCGGTCTCGGCGGTCGGCTCGGCCCCGGTGGAGGCACCGGCCGACACGGTCGTCGAACAGACTCTCCGCATGATCACGGAGACTGCAAACCACCCCTACCTCACCTGGCCCGATTTTCCGCACTACCAGGATGAGATGGAAGCCATATATGGACCGGGTGAATTCGAGCTGCTGTGGTTCGACGAAGATCGACCCACGAGGCAGGCGCGCCAGGTGATCGAGGCGCTCTCGGACGCGGATGCCCACGGGCTCGACCCGCTAGACTACGACGCGGGTCGCCTGGCGGAGCTCCTCGCTTCGATTGGTCGCGGTGAATCTCCGGATGGGTCCCAGCTCGCACTGATCGACGCGGCGATCAGCGTGGGTTTCCTGCGGTATCTGTCGGATCTCCACATCGGCCGCGTCAACCCGGAGAACCTGCACTTCGGCTTCAACATCGAAGAGAAGAAGCTCGACCTGGCGGCGACCGTGAACGCGGCGCTCGAGCGTGACGAGATTGCCGAGACGGTGGCCCGGATCGAGCCCGGATTCCCGCAGTACGCCCGGATGCGAGAGATCCTGGCCGACTAC
>JBDGUY010000027.1:0-15766 GCA_039585935.1 Gemmatimonadota bacterium | reverse complement strand
GCGGAGGCCGCGCGCGATCGGGCGCGCGTCGTAATCGCGTTCGGCGAAGCCGCACCTTTGATCGTGTCCGAACTGCGGGGAGCCGTCGAAACCGTCCTGGTGGAGTCGAGTCTCGACTCCGCGGTGAGAACGGCTGCCGACCTGGCCCGGCCAGGCGATGTCGTACTGCTGGCGCCTGCGTGTTCAAGCTACGACATGTTTCCGAACTACCTGGAGCGAGGCCGGGCATTCGAGGCAGCCGTGCTGGGTCTGCAGCCGGCGGGGACGGCACCATGAAGCGGGATCGACCCACGAGGGCGGGAGCGCTCGGTCTCCGCGGATTCCCGGTTCGACCCGCGGTCGACGCCCCTTCCGCCTCCGGCCGGGGGCTGCTTGCTACTACGCTCATCCTGGTCGGTTTCGGTCTCCTGTCGGTGTACAGCGCGAGTTCATACGTAGCGCAGCAGGCGGGTCGACCGGACACCTACTACCTGTTCCAGCAGGCGAGCAGGGCCGGAATCGGGTGCCTGGCGATGGCCGCCGCCAGCATCCTCGACTACCGGGTGTATCGGCGACTCGCGTGGCCAATTCTCGCGGTCACGACGATTCTGCTCGTTCCATTGGTCCTTCCCGGTACTCAGGCGATCGCGCCCACGGTCAATGGGGCCCGCCGCTGGCTGGACCTGGGAATCACACTGCAGCCTTCGGAACTCACGAAGCTGGCCGTAGTGATCTGGACGGCAGCTCTGGCGGTCAAGAAGCAGGACTCGCTGCACGATTTCCGCGAGGGCATTCTCCCGTTTCTCATCGTTCTCGTTCCCATCTGCCTGCTCGTGTTGCTCGAACCGCACTTCTCGGCGGCGATGTGGATTGCCGTTCTGGCCGGTACGGTTCTATTCGCCGCGGGCGCGCGTCTCGGACACTTCGCCCTGCTGGGAGCTTCCGTTCTGGTGCTGGCGGCGACACAGGTGCTGACCGCCCGGTACCGCCTGCAGCGACTCACCGCGTTTCTCGATCCGGAGACGGCGGCCGGCGCCGGCGGTTATCAGCTCAAGCAGTCGCTGATCGCGATCGGGTCCGGGGGGTTGACCGGAGTCGGTTTCGGGCGAAGCACGACGAAAATGCAGTTCCTTCCGGAGCCGCAGAACGATTTCATCTTTTCGATCATTGCCGAGGAGTGGGGGTTTGTCGGGGTGGTAGCGGTGATCGGACTGTTCGCGGTGTGGGTGCACCTGGGATTCCGTGTCGCCCGCTCCGCACCTGACCTGTTCGGTCGTCTTCTGGCAACAGGGATCACCGCCGGAGTCGCGCTGGCTGCATTCGCCCACATCGGCATTGCGCTTGGACTGCTCCCGACCACCGGTGTGAACCTCCCGTTCATCAGCGCCGGCGGTACGAACCTCGTGATCACGCTCGGC
The DNA here is from genome assembly GCA_039585935.1 of Gemmatimonadota bacterium. Lineage (GTDB taxonomy): Bacteria > Gemmatimonadota > Gemmatimonadetes > Palauibacterales > Palauibacteraceae > Carthagonibacter. Next base: position 14,369 of record JBDGUY010000027.1, on the reverse strand, counting down.
GCGACCGGAATACTGCTCAACGTGTCTTCGGCCAGAGGTCGCGGACGATGAGCGCCCGAATTCTTCTCGCGGGAGGCGGCACGGGTGGGCACCTGTATCCGGCCCTCAACCTGGCGGCATCGCTTCGAGCCGAACGCCCCGATGTGGAGCTCATGCTGGTCGGGGCGTCACGCGGTATCGAGGCTTCCGTTCTCCCACGGGCTGGCGTTCCCTATCGGCTTCTTCCGATGGAGCCTTTCCAGCGCGGTCGATTGCTCAGGAACTGGCGCCTGGCGGCCTCAGCCCCCGCAGTGATGAACGGGATTCGGCGTGTGTTCAACGAGCTCGATCCGGACCTGGTGGTGGGAACGGGCGGCTACGCGTCCGGCCCCGCGGTTCTGTACGGACTCTGGTCTCGCCGGATCACGGTCCTCCAGGAGCAGAACGCATTTCCGGGGCTGGTGACCCGGCAACTCGCTCCGCGAGTGGATCGGATTTTCCTCGGCTATCCGGAGGCGATTGAACACCTGTCTCCAGGTGCGCACACGGATGTCCTGACGTGGGGCAATCCCGTGTCCTCTCCGTTGGCGGATACCGTCCGGAAATCTCGGGACGACGAGTTTCAATGGCCTGAGGGCCGGATCGTCGCGGTGACGGGAGGTAGTCAGGGAGCCAGAGGTCTGAACGAGAGGTTGCTCGCTGATCTCGAGCTTGCGACGGACTGGCCGGCCGATGCGACTCTCGTGTGGATTACGGGGCCAAATCACCATGCGGAGGTCTCGACGAGGGTGGCCGCTGGCCAATGGTCTGATCGGATCCTGACGGTCCCCTACGTGGATGACCTCGGCGCCAGACTGTCGGCTGTGAGCCTCGCGATCTGCAGGTCGGGCGCGATGTTCTGTTCCGAATTGAGCGCTGCCGGCGTGCCGGCGGTTCTCGTTCCGTTTCCCGCCGCGGCGGCGGACCACCAGCGACACAACGCAGTTGCACTGTCGGCGGCCGGAGCGGCCGTGATGCTCGAGGAGCGATCGATGCAGAGAGGTGAGCTTTGGGATTCCGTTCTCGAGCTGATGCGGGAGGAGGACCGGCTGCGGGAGATGGCCCGTGCCATGAGCGATCGCGGACGTCCCGACGCGTCCGAGAGGATTGCCAGAGAACTGCTCGATCTTGCCGAGCTGAAGAACCGGGGAAGGATCGGATCGCGGCGGGTGGATTCTGGAGAGGTCGATGCTCGTGACTGAACGGCTCCCCCGGTTGTCGGATCTTCCGGAGTCGGGTGCCCGGGTGCACCTGCTCGGAGCGGCTGGAGCCGGGATGCGTGCGCTGGCCGCGGTGCTGATCGACGGTGGCTGGGAAGTCACGGGCTCGGACCGAGACATGGAAGCGCTCCGGTCGCTGTCGGTGCCCGGACTGATGCCTGTTTCCGAATCTGACCCTTCGGCGGGAGCGAACGCGGACGTAGTGATCCGGAGTTCTGCCGTGCCGGGTGAACACCCGACCGTGAGGGCTGCGTACGAGGCCGGCGTTCCGGTCCTGAAGCGGGCGGTCGCTGTCGGCGCACTCGTGAATGAACGACGACTCGTGGCGGTGGCTGGCACTCACGGCAAGACGACGGTAACGACGATGCTGGGCCTGGCTCTCGAAGCTGCCCACAGGGACCCGCTCGTTCTGGTCGGGGGGCATGTGTCCGAGTGGGGTGGTAACGCACGAATCGGACGGGGGGCGGAGGCAGTTGTGGAGGCCGACGAGTACGATCGGTCGTTCCTCCAGCTCGATCCGGCCCTCGCCGTTGTGACGTCGGTCGAACCCGAGCACCTGGAGTGTTACGACAGCGAATCCGAGTTGAGGTCTGCATTCCAGACCTTCGCCGCACCGGCCGTCGATCGGGCCGGCGTGCTCGTGTGCGAAGATGACGCAGGAGCACTCCAGCTCGGAGCCGCATTCGACAGCCACCTGAGCTACGGGTTCTCGGACTCGGCCGACTACAGGGTCGAAATCGTGGCAGCGGCCTCTGATGGACAGCACTGCCGAATAAGGGGACGCGGCCTCGACCTGGCATTCGATCTCGCGGCTCCCGGCGCTCACAATGCCCAGAACGCAGCCGCTGCGCTCGTCTCCGCGCTCCATCTGGGAGCTGATGTGGAGTCCCTCTCCGGTTGCCTGCGGCACTTCCGGGGCGTGGAACGCAGGCTTCAGGTCGTCGGGTCCAGAAACGACGTGGTCATAGTCGACGACTATGCTCACCACCCGACCGAGGTTCGTGCTTCGATATCCGCCGTGCGGTCCGCGTGGCCAGGTGCGCGATTGATCGTCGTATTTCAGCCCCATCTCTACAGTCGAACCCGGGCAATGGCAGCTGATTTCGGTCGTGAGCTGTCGTCCGCAGACCAGGCGCTCGTTCTGCCGATCTATCCTGCGCGCGAGAAGCCTGTCGAGGGAGTCGATTCGAGTCTCGTGCTACAGGGAGTTCCCGGTCACGTGCGACGGGGAAGTGTCGATGAGGCAATAGGCCTCGCCGCGGAGGCGAGCGGTGCAACCGTAATCGTGTTCATGGGGGCAGGGGATGTAACGGAAGCCGCGCATCGCGCGGCGGGGGAGCTCACGGGTGATGCGCTGGGAGTCTGATGTGAAGCTCGCCGAGGAGGTACGCTGGCGAATAGGCGGCGCGGCGCCCCGGTTCGGTCGGGTCGGATCGGTATCGGAGCTGGTCGTTGCGCTGGCCGATCTGTCGGGCGAGCCACACCTGACGCTCGGGTGGGGGGCGAATCTGCTCGTCTCCGATCGCGGGGTCGCGAGTCCCGTGCTCGTGCTGGGCGAGGAATTCGAATCGATGCAAATCAGTCCTGGAGTCGTTGCTGCGGGCGCGGCTGCAGGTCTCCCAGCACTCGTCGGCGAAGCGCGCAGAATGGGTGCAGAGGGCTGGTGTTTTCTCGAAGCCGTGCCCGGGAGTGTAGGGGGCGGCCTGAGGATGAACGCGGGTTCGGCCGAGGTCGGGATCTGGGATCGGGTAATCGACGCGGACGCTGTGACCGGGGACGGCGAACTCGTTCGAGTGTCAGCGGCTGAGGCACGGCCGTCGTACAGGCAAATCGAGGTACCGGAAGACTGGGTGTTCACGGCTGCCCGCTTCGAGACCCGTCCGGGAGATCCGGAGGCAGTCGAGGCCGAGCACTTCGAGCGGCGACGAAGGAAAGTGGCAACCCAGGTTTATGATCTCCCGAGTTGCGGGTCGGTGTGGAGGAATCCGGGGGGCGAATGGGGCTCCGCATGGGAGCTGGTGGAGGCGGTCGGCATGCGTGGTGCGAGGGCGGGAGGTGCACAGATCACTGAGAAGCACGCGAATTTCATTGCGAATCTCGGCGGAGCGAAGGCAGAGCACGTGTTCGAGCTGATGTGCGAGACCCGTCGGAGAGTCCTCGAGCAGATCGGAGTCGCGCTCGAGCCGGAGATCCGGTTCTGGGGCTTCGAGACCGAAGAACTCAGGCTCGTGGGGGTCGTCTCGTGACTCGCCAGACCAGGCGCAGGCTCACCTTCGCCTTCACGGGCGCGCTCATCGGAGTCACGAGCCCGATGTGGGGCCCCCTGATTCTTCGGGGCATTCCTGCGTTCCACGTGAAGACGATAGAAGTCTCGGGAACACGATTCGCGTCCGACACGGATCTCCGACAAATGTCAGGCATCACTTCCCTGGCTTCCATCTGGGACGACCCGGGCAACTGGGAAGCGTCGCTCGTCAAGCATCCGTTGATCGAGGAGGCGCGCGTCGTGCGCGCAGGTCTGGATCGGCTGCGGATCGAGGTACGCGAAGTCCGGCCGGTCGCACTGATTCCGGTTCCAGGACTGGTGGCCGTTGATGGAGACGGATATCAGCTGGATGTGGATCCTGCCGCGCACGGACTGGACCTACCGATCCTTCGAAACGCCACGATCGACCCCGAGACCGGCCGGATTCGGGAAGAAGAGGCGAGGCGATCGCTCGCCGTACTCGAAGAGATCGATCTCCTGGCGCCCGAATTCGTGGAACGAGTGTCAGAGGTGCTGCCGGTCGACTCCGAGGCATTCGACCTGAAGCTGATGGAGGGGAGTCTCGTACAGAGTCTCACGCTACCGTTCCGCGATGCATCGCGCGCTTTCCTGCAGGCCGCGGCCGCGATCCAGGCCGCCGAGGACAGGGGAACGATCGAGTCAGCGGACGCGCGATATGCCGAAAAAGTCTTCGTGCGCACCGGAGGAGGGCAGCGATGAATAGTCCCCGCTGCCTGGCCGGCCTCGACGTCGGATCCGAGACCACCTGCGCGGTGCTGGTTGAACTCAATGTCGCCTGGGGAGACGGAGACGTTGAGGCCCGGGTACTCGGGATCGGCGAGGCGCCGACCTCTGGAGTCCGGAATCGTGTCGTAACGAACATGGACGCCGCTACCGACTCGATCCGCGAAGCGCTCCGGCTTGCAGAGGAGATGGCCGGTGCCGAGGCCTCCGTTGTGTACGCCGGAATCTCCGGCGACCACGTTGAGGTAGACAGCTCCTCAGGTGTCGTCGCGATCTCGGGCAGGGAGATCCTTCCCCGAGACCTGGACCGGGTTCACGAAGTCGCTCGTGCTGTCGTGGTTCCGCCCGACCGGGAGCTGCTGCACGCGATTCCGCAGGACTACGTGGTCGATGGAGTCCCGGCCGTGCAGGATCCGACCGGCATGGAAGCCACCCGGCTCGAATCCGAGGTATGCGTGGTGACAGCGGGATCGGTTCCGGCCCAGAACCTCCGGAGAGCGATCGACCGGGCGGGATTCAGGCTCGAGGAACTCGTTCTCGCGCCTCTCGCCACCAATCTCGCAGTGCTCTCCGAGGAGCAGCGGCGGGCAGGAGTCGTTGTCGTGGAGATTGGCGCCGCGGCGACGGAGGTGCTCGCGTTCAAGGACGAACGGCTGCGGATGTTCGCGACCCTGCCGTGGGGGGGCGCGACAGTAACGAGTGACATCGTCAAGGGACTTGGAGTGTCAGCGGCCGAGGCCGAGCGCCTCAAGGCGGAGCACGGTAGCGCCCAGACGAAGCGGGTCGACGCCTCCGAGATGCTCGAGATCCCCGGGCCGACGCCGGGGAGCGTGCGTACCGTCTCGAAGGAATTGCTCGCGCACATCATCGAGCAGCGACTGGATGAAATGCTGGGCCTGATTTACGACGAGCTCGACGCTCGCGAGCTGCTTGATGGACTGCAGGCCGGGGTCGTGCTGGCCGGTGGGGCAGCCCGGATGGACGGCGTCGTCGAGCTCGCACAGGAAGTGTTCAATCTCCCGGTCGCTCTCGGCGAACCGGGCACCGGCTTGTCGGGGCTCGTGGACGCAGTTCGGAGGCCGGAGTGTGCTACAGCGGTAGGGCTGGCGCTGTACGGACGTCATCGCCGGGCGGAGCGACCGGTCGGCTCAGCCATGCGCGCGATTGGGCGCGTGTCGGAATGGTTCAGGGAGTTCTTCTGATGGCACGGGATCGGGCTCGCGAGGGCGCTTCCACTGAGAGGCGGTCGCCTGAGCGGCCAGCGACCCGACAGAACGCAAACGCAGGGAAAACGCTCGAGCGGGAGGGACAGATGGTTTTCGAGTTCGACGATGGCGGAACGCGCAACGCGCGGATGAAGGTCGTGGGAGTCGGCGGCGCCGGAGGAAACGCGGTGAACCGGATGATCGATGAGAACCTCGATGGAGTCGAGTTCGTCGCGATCAACACAGATGCGCAGGCGCTCAAGAATTGCGAGGCGCACATCAGGCTTCAGGTAGGCCGCAAGCTGACCCGCGGTCTGGGAGCGGGGGCACGCCCGGAGGTTGGAAGACAGGCAATTACTGAAAGCGAGGAAGAGGTCCGCAAAGCCCTCGAGGGTGCTGACCTGGTCTTCGTGACCGCCGGCATGGGTGGCGGTACCGGCACTGGAGCGGCCCCGCGGGTAGGTCAGATTGCTTCCGAGCTCGGTGCCCTCGTCATCGCCATCGTAACGCGTCCGTTCCTGTTCGAAGGGAAGAAGCGGATGCGCCATGCCGAGTTGGGCTTGAAGGATCTGCGTCGCTCGGTTGATACGATGATCGTGGTTCCGAACGAACGGTTGCTTTCCGTTGTCGGGAAGGGGACGACGTTCCGTGAGGCCCTGAAGAAGGCCGATGAAATCCTGCTCCACGCCACGCAGGGCATCTCTGATCTGATCAGCGTGACCGGTGAGGTGAACGTCGACTTCGCCGATGTCCGAACCGTGATGTCGAATCGCGGCGCGGCGCTGATGGGTACGGGCGAAGCGACCGGCGAAAACCGTGCCGTCGAAGCCGCACAGCAGGCCATTTGCTCGCCGCTTCTCGACAACGTATCCATCCACGGAGCTACGGGCATTCTGGTAAACATCTCCGGTGGGATGGACCTGGCGATCGACGAGGTCACGACCATCAACTCGATCGTGCAGGAGGCGGCCGGCGATGAAGCCGAGATGATCTTCGGAGCCGTGCACGATCCAGAACTTGACGGTCGGATCCGGGTAACCGTGATCGCCACCGGGTTCGGGGACGAAGTCGATGTCGAGCCGGTTCCGACTCTGAAGGTCGTTCCGGCCACGCCTGCTCCCGTGGAAGATTCGCCGCGACTGGTGAGTGTCGCCGGTGGCGAACCGGAGGCATTCGACGCGCGTCGTGACCAGATCCGCGGACAACTTGGATCGCGTCTGCAGCTTGAAGATCTGGAGATACCGACGTTCATCCGGAGACAGATGGACTGACGTCGCTATTGCGACTACCAGGAGTCAGGACAGGGAATTGAAGCACCAGCCGACAGAGCCGGCTTCGGCCGGCGATGGCGCGCGAGGCGTGTCCATGTTGCGGATCGGAGTCGTCTTCCTTTCCGTGGCGCTGCTCGTCATTCTCGTGATTGCCGTCCGAAGCAGTGGATCGGAGGCCACCGACGGGGCGTCGTCGGTGCCTGTGGTCGTCGTGCCCGCTCCTTTACCTCCCGTGAGCGAGTATGACACCCTGGGGTCAGGCGAGACGCTTGGAGAGCTCCTGGCGGCGAATGGCGTGAGCGCACCGCGCACCCACGTACTCACCCAGGTAGTGCGCGAATACAAGAACCCGAGGTCGCTTCGTGCTGGCCTGGTGGCGCGATTCACTGCCGACCCGGGCAAGGAGCCGACCAGGATCGTCCTGCAGTTGAATCCGGACTCGCTCCTGGACCTCGTCGCAGAGGATTCCAGCTGGAAGGCCGAGGTGCACGAGGTCCCGGTGAGCCTGGACACGGTGATCCTCGCTGGACTCATCGAATCGAGCCTGTGGTTCGCCGATCTCAGCGGCGAAGCCTGGAAACTGGGCGAGGACGAATTCAGCGAGTACGTATTCGACCTGGCGGATGTGTTCGCGTGGAAGATCGACTTTACGCGCGACATTCGCACCGGAGATGCGTTTCGCGTGGCGATCGAGCGCGAGCGACGTCCGGATGGCTCGCTCCGCTCCCGCCGATTCCTGGCGATCGAGTTGAGAAATCGCGACCGCGTACTTCAGGCGATCCCCTACACCCGTCCCGGTGGACGCCGGGAGTACTTCGATGTTGATGCCGAGGCGCTGCGGGGTGTGTTCCTCCGGTATCCCGTACCGTTCCGGGTCACCAGCGGTTTTTCCTCTCGTCGGTATCACCCGGTCCTCAAGCGCAATCGGGCGCATCTCGGGATCGACTACGGAGCGCCGCACGGGACGCCCGTCAAGGCTACGGCTGCGGGGACGGTGACACGGGCGGGAGTGTGGAGCTCTTTCGGTCGCATCGTTGAGATCCGTCACGTGAAGAGCTTCAGCACCCGATATGCGCATCTCAGTTCGATAGCCAGCGCGGTGAAGGTCGGTGCCTTCGTCCAGCAGGGACAGGTGATCGGCAGAGTAGGATCGAGTGGTCTCGCGACCGGTCCGCATCTGCACTATGAATTCCTCCAGGGCGGACAGCACAGGAATCCGGCCACCGTGGATCTACCATCCGCCGAGCGGCTCGAAGAAGAGTACCTCGAGGCATTTCGACTCGAACGGGACGAATCACTTTCCCTGCTCGACGCGGTACCGTTGCCGGTACCGTCTCCGGATGCCGCGGCGGAGCCCGCGGTAGCAGACTGACCCGGGGCCGGGGATGCTCTCCGGCCCGGTCGTGTGGGTGTCCGTCTCGGCGATCGTTGCCGCGGTGGCCGCATGGATCAGATACGGTCTTCGCGAGGAGTCCGTGCCGGGCCGACTCGGCCCCGCGATCCTGTTCGCCGCTGCCCTGTTTCTCGTCCTCGCCGGATTCGTCCTTCCACGATTGAAGCCCCCTCCGACCGCTCCGACCCCCCGCGTCGCGATCCTGGATATCTCAGCAAGCATGGATCTGCAGGCTCTCCCCGGTGGAAGAACCCGTCTCGACTCCGGTCTGGCAGAGCTCCGAGGCCTGGCGCCGGATCTCGTCGTAACCTTCGGCTTGTCGGTGGCAGACGCGGTCGGGCCGGCTGCAGTGGAGAGAGCGATCGAGGAGAACGATCGCACGGGTAGTCGACTTGCGGCAGCCCTCCGGGCGGCGCGAGCTGCTGGTGCCGACAGCGTTGTCGTGATCACTGACGGAGAGCTGGAGGACCGGCAGGACTCCAGGCGGGAAGCCCTACGACTGGGGCTCCAGGTGCGTGAGCTTCGGACAGCAGTTCCGGTACCCCGAACGACGTTGCGGCACGTGTCGGCTCCGGCACGGGTTTCGGCCGGGGATACGATCGCTTTCGCGATCGAGATCACCACACAGGGTGGCGTGACACCACCGGTAGCCGATTCGATCACGGTAACGGTTTCTGGTCCGGATGGTTCATCGAGTACGGTACGGCTCGAGCGTCCTTCGCCGGGGCGCAGTGGAATTGTGGAACTCGACCTCGAGGCACTGGACGTGGGCGAGAGTTCCGTCTGGCACAGGTACGACGTGTCGCTCGACCCGCCGGCCGATCCGCTGCAGGCCGGGCAGCAGTGGACCGAATGGGTTGAAGTGACACGGGGGAGCGAAGGTATCGTCCTCGTTTCCATCGACCCGGACTGGGAGCCGCGCCAACTCCTGCCCGTCCTGGAGCGGGCCAGCCGGGGCGGTGCCCGGGCGTACCTGCGCATCGGTCCCGATCGTTGGGTGAGGGCAGGTACCATTCCGAAGGCGGTTTCCGCTCCTACGGTACGATCCGAGGCTGCCGGCGCCGATTTGCTGGTGGTGCAGGGAGGATTGTCGGAACTCCCACCATGGTTTCGTGATCTCACGGCTCGGCATGCACGGGTCCTCGTTCTGGCGCGCGGCGCCGGAACCATACCGGGAACGGAGCTCACCGTGGGTGTGCCGGTAGACGGAGACTGGTTCGCTGCGCTGCCTCCTCCGTCCAGTCCCGTCGCCAGCTCCCTGTCGGGCCTCGATGCCCAACAGCTTCCTCCGGTATCCGCTCTGCGCACCATCCAGGGTGCGGGTGCGTGGACGATTCTCCAGCTTCGACGTGACCGACGGGGAGACGAACTTCCGGGTGCAGTCGGTCTCGAGTCCGGAAGCGGTCGTCGCGCACTGCTGCTGGCGGAGGGCACCTGGAGATGGTCGGCTCGAACCGGTTCTGCTCGCTCGGTGTATCGCGCACTGTATGCGGGAATCACGGGCTGGTTGCTCGGCGACTATCGCCGCGTTCCGGTGGCTCTGGATGCCGATCCTGCTGATGGGCGAGGCTCTGTCTCCTGGAGTATCGCACCCGGCGTGACAGATCTCGTTATCGCTGTTCGCGATTCGTCGGGAGTCGCAGTGTGGACGGACTCGATCGGGTCGCCCGGAGAGTCGGTGGAGGGACCGGATTTCCCGGCCGGCGACCTGGACTTCGAGGCACGCGGTCAGCTGGAAGGCTCTCCATTCGTAGTCAGCCGGCCGTTTACGGTTGCCGGTCCAGCATCAGAGATGCGCGGCCGGGAAGTCGGCGCGTCGCTCACCACTCGCGCTGAGTCAGTGTCTTCCCGGCGGCCTGTGAGACAGCGGGGTGCGCCTCCGCTGTGGCCTTACGTAGTCGCGGCCGGACTGCTGTGCGCCGAGTGGATCTGGCGCCATCGCCTCGGCCTTCGCTGAACGCCGGCGCAGGCGGCGGGAGCTTCTAAAACCCTGAGAGCCTAATGGACCCGGAGACGGAATGACGGAGCAAGGACCAGCCAGACCCAGGCGCGGCGCAGCGCGATCCCTGTGGCAGAAGATCGTCGATGTCTCGTTGACCGATGTCTCTACCCTGGTGAAGGGCATCGATGAGGATTCGATCGAGGCGCTCGAGCAGGTGCTCCTCGAAGCCGACTTCGGGGTGGACGTTACGATGGAACTCGTCGAGGAGCTCGAGCGCGCTGCTCAACGGGGCAAGGTGAAATCGGAGTCCGATCTGCGAGAATTCCTGGCGAGCCGGATCCGATCCGTATTCGACGAGGCCGGCAACAGAGGCGCCCGTCAGCAGGTCGTCGGCGCCGAGCCGGCCGACGGACCTCGCGTCGTCCTCCTGCTCGGAGTCAACGGAACGGGAAAGACCACGACAGCAGCCAAATTGGTGCATGTGGCTGTCCAGCGTGGGCAGTCAGTCCTTCTGGCCGCCACAGATACGTTTCGCAGTGGCGCACAGGAGCAGCTCAGGGTGTGGTCGGACCGCCTGGGAGCGGGGTTCGTGGGGGGACAGGCGGGAGCCGACCCGGCGGCGGTCGCATTCGACGCAGCGTCCTCCGCGTTGTCACGGGGAGTCGACGTGCTGATCGTGGACACCGCGGGGCGCCTCCACACGCAACGAGGACTGATGGAAGAGTTGAGGAAGATCGATCGTGTGGTAGGAAGGATCATACCGGGAGCGCCGCACGAGCGACTCCTCGTGGTTGACGCGACGGCCGGCCAGAACGTGATTCACCAGGCTCGTGAATTTGGCGAAGCCATGCCTCTGACCGGAATCGTCCTGTCGAAATTCGACAGCTCTGCCCGCGGGGGGACCGCGGTCGCCATAGCCCGGGACTTCCACGTACCGGTCCATTGGCTCGGAACGGGGGAACGCGCGGAGGATCTCGAGCCGTTCGACGCGGATGTGTACGTGGAGAAGCTGCTCGGTTAGATGACCGCACACTCTCGCCTCCAGGACCCGGTTCAGTTTCTCAAGGGGGTAGGCCCCCGGCGGGCCGAACACTTCGCCAGGCTCGGAGTGCGCACCGGCCGGGATCTCCTGTACCACGTCCCCCACCGTTACGAGGACGCGACCCGAGTCGATCAGATCGGCTCGCTTCGCCCGGGCGATGATGCAACGGTGATCGGAGAGGTCGTGGCGAAGGGAGTACTCCCAACCCGCAAGCGCTTGAGAATCTTCCGTGCAGTTCTGAAGGACGCCTCAGGGCTCATCGAATGCGCCTGGCCAGGCCAGCCATGGCTCGATCGACAGATCTCCAGGGGAGACCTGCTACTCGTGATGGGGTCTGTCGGGTTCTTCCACGGCCGCCAACTCCGTCCACGAGAGCACACGATTCTGGCCCGAGAGGGAGAAAGTGCAGACCGACGCCTTGTGTTTCCCGTCTATCCGGCGACCGAGGGGCTCACACACCGACAGATCCGCGGCATCGTGGACGCCAATCTCGACGAACTGCTCGAGGAAGTGGCTGGCCGCGAGGTGTTTCCGGATGAGTGGCTGGCCGAATTGGGAGTACCCAGGCTGGCAGAGGCGCTGGCAGTTCTCCACCGGCCGGAGGATCTCGCTGGCCTGGAAAGAGCGCGGCGGCGACTCGCGTGGGAGGAACTCTTCTTCCTGCAACTGTTGCACGCTCGGGCCCGTTACGAAATTCGTAGCCGTCAAACTGGAATTGCGAAGAGCGGCGCGCCGACTCTGACAGCCCCCTTCCTGAAATCGCTGCCGTTCGATCTTACCGCTGCGCAGCAGCGCGCCTGGTCACAGATCGCGAACGACATGGAGGACGACGCTCCCATGTACCGACTCCTGCAGGGAGACGTGGGGAGCGGGAAGACCGTCGTGGCTGTTTCGGCGATGTTGAAGGCAATCGAAAACGGATTCCAGGCGGTGTTGATGGCTCCGACGGAGCTTCTCGCCGAGCAGCATCGGCGGACGCTCACCGAGCTGCTGGAATCCGTCGAGGAGGAGTCCGCACTACTCACCGGCTCCGTGACCGGCCGGGAACGGGACCGGGTGCTTGGCGGTCTGCGCGACGGCACCATCCGACTCGTGGTCGGAACGCATGCCCTGTTTCAAGAGGGCGTCGAGCTGGCCAGGCCGGGTCTGGTGGTAATCGATGAGCAGCACCGGTTCGGCGTTTCCCAGCGCCGTGCTCTGCGCGACCTGGGCGGACCGGCCGACATGCTGGTGATGTCGGCCACTCCGATCCCGAGGTCGCTGGCGCTCACCCTGTACGGAGATCTGGATCTCACAGTCATCGATGAAATGCCTCCGGGCCGGAGACCGGTTCGGACCGGCGTCCGCGGCTATGCGGATCGGGATGCGGCTCTCGAGTGGGTCAGAACCGAACTCGCGAACGGCAGGCAGGCGTACTTCGTGTATCCGCTTATCGACGAGTCGGAGAACCTGGATGCGACCGCTCTCACCGACGCAGTGGCGGAATTGCGGGACCGATTTCCGGAATTCGTCGTCGAGATGGTGCACGGAAGGATGTCCGCGTCCGAAAAGGAATCGGTCATGCGCCGGTTCGCCCGTGGCGAAGTCGGGCTGCTCGCGGCTACGACCGTGATCGAAGTAGGGATCGACGTGCCGAACGCCACCGTGATGGTGATCGAGCACGCCGAACGATTTGGCCTGTCCCAGCTGCACCAGCTGCGCGGTCGGGTGGGGCGCGGGGCCGAGCAGAGCTGGTGCGTGGCGTTTTACAGCGGTGACGAGGTTCCGGCGCGGCTGAGAGCGTTCAGTGCTTCCACAGACGGGTTTCACCTCGCCCGCGAAGACTTGAAGCTGAGAGGGCAGGGGGACCTGTTCGGACAACAGCAACACGGCGTACCCGAGCTTCGATTCGCAGACCTGGAGCGCGACACGGACCTGCTGGAGAAGGCCCGAATCCGGGCGCGGGAGATCATGGCGGTCGATCCCGAGCTTTCCTCCCGTCCAAATCGCAGGTTGTCACGGGAGCACGCGGAGCGGTATGCGGACCGTGAGGCACTATTTGGAATTGGTTGACGATCCGCCGACCATTCGTCAAGCTTCGCGGCGCCCGGTCCCCTGATCCGTCTTCAACTGCCTCCGGCGAGGCGAGGATTTCATGTCCGACACGACCACGATTCGTTCCCTGGCAGATCACATTGGCGAAACCGTCAGGATGCGCGGTTGGGTGCGAAATCATCGCTCCAGCGGGAAGATCGCGTTTCTCATCATCCGCGATGGTACCGGGGAGACCCAGGTCGTCGCAGCCCGGCACGACGTGGACGACGAGACATGGGACACGATCACCGGTCGGATCGCATACGAGACGAGCGTTCTCGTAGTCGGAACCGTCCAGGCCGATGCCCGGTCGCCCGGCGGCGTCGAGATCACCGCAAACCGGATCGAGGTGTTCGGCGACTCGTCCAACGACTACCCGATCCAACTCAAGGAGGCGGGGGTCGACTTCCTCCTCAACCAGCGTCACCTGTGGCTCCGAACGCCGCGGCAGACGGCGATCATGCGCATTCGGGACGAAGTGGTGAAGGCGATTCGGGACTTCATGTACGAACGGGAATTCGTACTGGTGGACACGCCGATTCTGACCGGGTCGATCGGGGAGTCGGCGGGAACGCTGTTCGAAACGGAGTACTTCGATCTCGGGAAGGCCTACCTGGCACAGACCGGCCAGCTATACGCGGAGGCGGCTGCCGCCGTGCTCGGCAAGGTGTACTGCTTCGGACCGACGTTCAGAGCCGAGAAGTCGAAGACTCGCAGACACCTGACGGAGTTCTGGATGGTCGAACCCGAGGTGGCATGGCTGGATTCCGAAGGGAACATGGAGCTGCAGGAGCAGTTCGTAACGGCGATCGTCCAGAGAGTGCTCAATTCCCGGATGGAGGAGCTGGCAATACTGGAGCGGGACATCGGACCCCTGCAGGCTGTGGTGGCTCCATTCGATCGGATGAGTTACACCGAAGCAGTTCAGAATCTGAACGCCCGTGGAAGCGACATCGAGTGGGGCGCTGATCTCGGAGCCGAGGACGAGGCGATACTGATGGAGGGCCGGGCGAAGCCGCTGTTCGTTTTCGACTATCCGAAGACGGCGAAGGCGTTCTACATGAAGGAGAACCCGGACGATCCGCGAACGGTGAAGTGTAACGACCTGCTCGCTCCCGAGGGGTATGGTGAGATCATCGGCGGCAGTCAGCGTGAGGATGACCTGGATCTGCTGACCGCCAGGATTCAGGAGGAG
>JBDGUY010000026.1:0-15955 GCA_039585935.1 Gemmatimonadota bacterium | reverse complement strand
ACCGGTTACACGCGCATCGACCGCCAGTCGTCCGTCAAGCTTCGAGACCGGCTCGTTTCGGGAGCTGGACGCGGCCGGAAACGCGGCGAGCAGCCGGTCCAGTCCCGCATCCGCCTGCACGCGGATGTCGAATGGCAGCATCGAGTCCAGGACTACGGTACCAGCCGCCGACAGGTCGCCGTCGAGCAGCTTCCCGCCGGCTGTCACTGATGCTTCACCCTGCCCGATCTGTGCTTCGACGTCCAGGTCGGACGCGACGAGAATGTCGTCGGCCGTGCTCACGGTCCCGTCCCGCAGAGTCACGAGCCCCGAGATCGCCGGCGAGCGGTCCGGACCTGCCTCTCCTTGAAGCCGAAGGTCCAGCTCGACGGAGCCTGCCGGTCTCATGCCTGAATCCAGCTCATTGACCAGGTCCGCCAGCGCCAGCCCTTCCGCGTACAGGGCCAGGTCCAAGATGCGTACCGGTGTGCCCAGAGAACGAACCTGTCCGGACAGATTCGCCTGGAACGGCCCGGCTGCCAGCATACCCTGGTCGAGCTCGAACGAGTCGAGGTCGCCTGCGACGCGGCCGCTCCATTCGACCGATGCTTCGCCGGTCTCGATCGTGTTTCGAGGTGCCTCCGGCAGACGAATGATCATCTGCTCCGCGCTCGCCGTTCCCTCGGTCCCAATGGATCCGGCGCCGCTCGCGTCCAGGTCGGTCCGCAGGTTCACACCATCCAGCTGCACGCTCCGCGCTCGCATCGCGTCCCGGTAGCCGACTCGCCCGTCGACCAGCTCGACTCGCTTGATGTCCAGCGACAGGCCGGCCACGCCGATCCCGGCGCCGGCTCCCGCTTCGGATCGCTCAGGCACGAAATCACCGAAATTGGAGGTTCCGTCTTCCGCCACCACGAGCAGCGCGCGGGGCGACCTGACAACGATCCTGTCGATCACGATCTGACGCTTGAGCAGTGGAAGCAGACGTGGCTCCAGAACCACCGCATCCGCCGTCGCGAGAGCCGTCTCGGAGAAGATCCCGCGATTCGCGATCCGAATCCCCTCGACGACCACTCCCGGGCGCGGCCACAGCCGCAACTCGGCGCCCTCGATCGTGACCGGACGATTGACCGTCTGGGAAATTCTGGGCTCCAGCCGGTCGGCGAGTGTCTCGGGATCCAGCAAGGACCGGAATCGGACGGCAAAAACGAGAACGAGCGCCAGCACCAGCGCCAGGAGCACACCCAGCACGAGCGCGATCCGGCCGGCCGTCTTCCGTCCCTTAGACTTGCCCGTCGGGCCTGACACCGGGAGGAGGACGTCTGGAGAGCTTTCCTTCGAATCCAAGGGAGACAGAGCTCCTTTCGGGGCGGCATCGGCGCGGCCGCGAGCGGCGCGGAGACAGCCGTCTCCGCCCGTCCTGATACGATCGACCGCGAACTGCGTTCCCACCAACCTTGCCCGATTCCACCATCTCGGAGTAGCCTGCGTTCAGTATGTGACCCACGGGAGTCTCCCATACCGCGACGAACGGGATGAACCAGGCCAGCGAGTCCGGCGACGACAGGCGACGGAGCTTCGAGTCGGAGGCGCTTCCGCATCTGGATGCGCTATACGGGCTCGCTCTTCGCCTCACGGCCGGGGACGAAGCCCGCTCCGAAGATCTCGTTCAGGACTCCGTCCTCAAGGCCTGGCGCTCGTGGGACCGCTTCGAGATCGGCACGAATTGCCGCGCCTGGCTGATGACGATCCTCCGGAACACGTTCATCAACCTGTACCGTCGTGAGAGCTCCCGGCCTTCATCGGTAGACTTCGATGAGATCTCGGAGGGGCCGGGAGCGGGAAGGTTGTACGACGCCGATCCCGAGGGCCGCGTGTTCGACCGGCTGGTCAACGAGCATGTCATTCGCGCGATCGAGGAACTGCCGGACGAATTTCGCGTTCCCATAGTACTCGCCGACATCGAGGGACTCGGATATCAGGAGGTGGCCGACACCCTCGGTATCCCGGTCGGCACGGTGAAGTCGCGGCTGTTTCGGGGCCGTAAGAGACTTCAGATCCGGCTGTACAGGTTCGCCGAGGAAATGGGGTATCTGCCATGAGCGATGAGACACGCGGAGGAGCCGGCACTCGCGAGGCGGCGCCCGATGAGCTGACGTGTGAAGAATCCCTGGCGCTCGTGTACGAGTACCTGGATGGCGAGCTTCCTCCGGACTGGAACGATGCGGTCCGAAGGCATGTCGAGAAGTGCCGGTTGTGCTATCCATATTTTGATTTCGAGCGCATGTTTCTGGACTACGTTCACGAGGCGGGACAGGGATCGGACCGCACGAACCCGGAGCTCGAGCGAAGAATCCGCAATCTCATATCCGGTGAGTCCGAGGCCTGAAGCGTAAATTGCCGTTGACCCTCCCCGGCCGCCTCGCTAGCCTGAAGCTCTGCAATCGAGAGGGGCCGTCAGCCGATCCACCATCATGCGGCTGCACGGGCAACTTTGACCCACGACCAGAAGTCAGCAGACTTGAGTGAGAGATCTATGCGTGCGGAGATGCGAGACACCCTGATCAGCCTGCTCGATGCGGCCGGCCCGTCCGGGTACGAAACAGAGGCTGCGACGGTGTGGCGGCAGATCGCCGGGGGATTTGCCGATCGGATCTGGGGAGACATCCAGGGAAACAGCTTCGCGGAGATCGGAGCCGGGGGTGCTCCGACCGTGATGCTCGCCGGCCATGTGGACGAGATCGGGCTGATGGTCCATCACGTGGACGACGATGGCTTCGTCTGGGTCCAGGGCGTCGGCGGTTGGGATCCACAGGTACTGGTTGGCCAGCGGGTCGAATTGCTCACAGACGCCGGGCCGCTCACGGGGGTCGTCGGTCGGAAGGCGATTCACCTGATTCGCAGGGATGACGGCGAGAAAGCCGTAAAGCTGAAAGACCTGTGGATCGACATTGGGGCGAAGAGTGGTGACGAGGCCCGGGCGAAGGTCGGTATCGGTGATGTAGCGGTGATCAGCTCGGAGACTCTCGATCTGGCGGATGATTGCCTGGCGGCCCGGTCGATCGACAATCGTGTCGGAGCGGCGGTCGTTCTCGAAGCGCTTCGGCTGGCAAAGGAAGCCGGGTGCACAGCCCACGTGATCGCGGTCGCGACGGTACAGGAGGAGATCGGTTACATGGCTGGCGGCGGCGCGCGGACCGGGGCGTATGGGCTCGATCCGCAGGTCGGGATCGTGGTAGACGTGACGCACGCGACGGATCATCCGACGCTGGATCGCAATGAACACGGCGATGTCCGGATGGGAGCCGGACCGGTGCTGGCGCGCGGCGCGGCAATCAATCCGGTGGTGTACCGTCGGCTGCACGATGCGGCGAAACAGGAAGGCATCGATGTCCAGATTCAGGCGCTGCCGGCCCTCACCGGCACGGACGCGGACGCGGTTCGCATGTCGAGGGCGGGTGTCGCGGCCGGACTGGTAAGTGTGCCCAACAGATACATGCACACGCCGAACCAGATCGTGAATCTCGAGGACGTCGAACGTTCCGCCCGGATCATCGCCGGGTTCCTTACCAATCTGGAGGCGGACGCCGGTTTTCTGCCGCTCTGATGAGTTCCGGGCGGCAGGCGACGACATGAGCGAGCGCACGCGACGCAGCCGGGCAGTCGAGGACTACCTCAAGGCGATCTACAAGCTCCAGCAGGAGCACGGCCCGGTACCGACCACGCTTCTCGCGGCGGAACTCAGCCGATCGCCGGCCTCCGTGACCAACATGGTGAAAGGACTCGCGGCGCAGGACCTCGTGGTGCACGTCCCTTATTATGGGGTCCGACTTTCTCCGGCCGGGGAAGCCGCGGCGCTCGGGATCATTCGCCGTCACCGTGTGATCGAGACCTACCTGATCGAGCGGCTCGGATACACCTGGGACGGGGTTCACGTCGAAGCCGAGTGGCTCGAGCACGCGGCGTCGGATACCCTGGTGGATCGCATGGCGGCGGCGCTCGGCGACCCGGCGACCGACCCGCACGGCGCCCCGATTCCGAGACCGGACGGGTCGATCGTGCAGCGGGACCTGTCTTCGCTCACCGATCTTCCGGTCGGGACCACGGCGGTGATCCGCGAGGTCGCAGATGATGACGCAGAGCGCTTGCGGTTCCTCGGCGGCATCGGTTTCTTGCTCGGCACGGAAGTGACTGTCGTGGCGGTCTCCGAGAAGGACGGAGTGGTGGTCGCCCAGGTCGCCGGGCGCCCTCACCGGCTGTCGCAGGAGCTCGCGGCGGCGATTCGCCTGGAGCCCAGCTGAAGGATCCCCGGCCCGCTCGGGACCGGGATCAACGGAATGACGAGGGAGCGATAGATATGTCGAAGAAATTCAAGGCCTCCGGAGACACGTGGCGAATTCGCCTCGGAGGTCCGGCGGTCACCGAAGGGCACAGGAATCTGCTGTTCGTGTGCGAAAGCAATGGTCAGAGGCCATATCGGGTGGTGGAGATACCCGACGACGGCTCGGCAGACGAGGTCGTGCTCGAGCGGTTCGGTTCGAATGAACTCGAAGAACTGTTCGACAGGGCTGCGTCCCTGGGCGCACCGGCGAGTTGAGCCGCGTAGACCTTCACCTCCATTCGCAGGCGTCCGATGGAACTCTGACCCCGGCCGAGGTGGTCAGAGCGGTAGCGAAGCAAGGTCTGACCGGACTCTCGCTCACCGATCATGACACCGTCGCGGGCCTCGAGGAGGCCGGCGAGGAGGCGTCCAGGCTGGGTCTCGACTTCCTGGTCGGCGCCGAGTTGTCGGCCAACGAGCCCGGACGCTCGGTTCATGTGCTGGCGTACGGATTCGATCCGGCTCATCCGGAGCTGCTCGAGTTCTTCGAGGACTTCCGCATCGACCGGATTCGGCGCGCGGAAAAGATGGTGAGCAGTCTCAACGAACACGGCGTCGAACTGCACATGGATGCGGTCATGCGCGAGGCCGTGGGCGGCCTTCCGACCCGGGCGCATCTCGGCAGGGCGCTCGTGGCGGAGGAGCTGGTCCCGAACATTCATGCCGCATTCCGCATGTGGCTCGGCCGCGGAAAACCAGCCTTCGTCGAGAAGAGGCCGTCACCACCGGAGGAGGTGTTCGCCCGGGTGCATCGGGCCGGCGGCGTCGCCGTGCTGGCACATCCGGGTCGTGACTATAGCGAAGCCGACATTCAGCGCTACGTACAGGACGGACTTGACGGTATCGAGATTCTTCATCCGGCAAACGGTCCGAGCGTGAGAGCCACCCTGGGGCGAATCGTTCGCCAGGCCGAGCTTCTGCGAAGTGGTGGTTCGGACTGGCACGGGCCGGGTGCCGGTGGCGGCGAACCGGGCTCTCAACGCGTTCCCGAGAGCTGGATGCGGGCAATCGAACAACACTGACCATTCGAGGACGAACGATGTCGGAACGAAAGAAAGAGACCCTGATCATCATCGGTTCCGGTCCCGCCGCCTGGACGGCTGCGATCTACGCGGCGCGGGCCCAGCTCGATCCGTTCGTCATCGAAGGGTCGTTTCATCGGACGATGGTGCCGGGTGGACAGCTGATGTTCACCACCGAAGTCGAGAACTATCCCGGCTTTCCGGATGGGATCACGGGGCAGGCGATGATGGAGGGATTCAAACAGCAGGCGCAGCGGTTCGGTACGCGGTCCGTGATGGAAGACGTCGTGCGAGTCGACTTTACGGGCCACCCGCATTTGCTGTGGACCAGCGGGGACGAGGAATACGAAGCGGACTCAGTGATCGTCGCGACCGGCGCGAACGCCCGCTGGATGGATGTTCCCGGCGAGGAACGGCTCGCGCAGAGTGGCGGTGGAGTCTCCGCCTGTGCCGTGTGTGACGGTGCGCTGCCCCATTTTCGCGACCAGGTGATCGCGATCGTCGGCGGTGGCGACAGCGCCCTCGAAGACGCGCTGTACATGACGAAATTCGCGAGCGATGTCGTCGTGATCCACCGACGCGACGAGCTCAGAGCGTCGAAGATCATGCAGGAGCGGGCATTCGAGAATCCCAAGATCCGCTTCCTTTGGGATACCGTGGTCACGGAAGTCGTAGGAGAGGAAGTCGTCGAGCGCCTGCTATTGTCCAATCGGGCCACGGGGGAGGCGACTGAGCTCGAGATCGGTGGACTGTTCGTGGCGATCGGACACGAGCCGAACACGGCGTTCCTGGCCGGACAGATCGAACTCGAGGACAGCGGTTACATCCGGACCCCGACCTCCTGGCGGACGGAAACGACGGCCGCAGGAGTATTCGCCGCGGGCGACGCGATGGATGATTACTATCGGCAGGCGGTCACCGCCGCCGGGACGGGCTGCATGGCGGCGCTCGAGGCAGAACGGTGGTTGTCGCACCGGTAGCGGCACAACAACAGCACTGCCCGAGTACCGGACCGACGGAACCCGGCGCCGGTCGCCCGGTTATACGCGACGTGGATACGCCGACCGGATTGCCGTGGCAACAGGGTGATCGGGTAGGAAGCGCACGAGTCAGAGGGAGATCGGATCCAGGGTGATGAGCGATACCAATACGGCCGGATCCACCGGCGCAGTGATCAGTCTGACGGAGCAGGCGGCCGACGAAGTGAGGAAGTTCTTTGTGGCGGAGGGGCTGGACGAGAGCACCGGGGCGCTTCGCGTGAGCGTGCTCCCGGGTGGATGCTCGGGTTTCGAGTATGGCCTCGAAGTCGACGAAGATCCGGCCGCGGAGGATGATCTCGTGGTCGAGTCGCAGGGTGTGCGGCTGTTGATGGATCCGTTCAGCGCGCAATATCTGGCCGGGATCGTGATCGGCTATCACAGCAGCTTCAAGGGCTCCGGCTTCACGTTCGAAAATCCGAACGCGACGGGTTCCTGCGGCTGCGGCACCTCCTTCTCGGTCTGAACGCCCCCGACGACGTCGGCGGGCTCGAGGTTCTCACCCTCCCCGTCGGCGCATTCCAGGCGAACTGCCACCTCCTCCGATCCCGCGGTCCGGATGTAGCCGTGGTGGTCATCGACCCGGGCGCCGAACCCGAGCGGATCGCCGATGCCCTGGAAGTCTGGGGCGTGGCCCCTGCTGCAATTCTCCTGACGCATGCGCATCTGGATCATGTGACCGCGGTCGGCGGCCTGGTGGAACGCTACTCGTGTCCGGTCTATCTGCACCCGGCGGACCTCGAGCTGTACCGGGCTGCTCCTCAGCAGGCCCTGATGTTCGGTCTGCAGGTCGGGCCGCAGCCGTTGCCCGATCGGGACCTGTCGGATGGACAGCTCCTGGAGTTCGGCGATATCCGGCTTCACGTCCGTCATGCACCCGGCCATTCACCCGGTGGGGTGGTGTTCGAGGGACACGGAATCGCGTTCGTGGGAGATTGCGTGTTCGCGGGCTCGATCGGGAGGACCGATCTGCCAGGTGGGGATACCGGGACGCTGCTCGACTCGATTCGCGAGCGGATTCTTACTCTTCCGGGCCACACCATCCTCCATTCAGGACACGGGCCCTCCACGACTGTCGAGCGGGAAGCGGCGTCAAATCCCTTCCTGGTTGGTTTTCAGGACCGGTGAACGGATAGTTTGAACCGATGAACGGTCCAGATTCCGACCAGAACGCTGCCGCTGATACCACGGAACAGGAGACGGACTCCGGAGCCGGGGCAGGTCCGATGAACCCTGGCAAACCGGGACCGGACACGACTGCCAGGCTCGCGGCGATGAAACGGGCGCTCGGTGACGCCGAGCGCGTGATCGTTCTTACCCACGACAATCCCGATCCGGATGCGATCGCATCCACGGCCGGACTCGGGTACCTGTTGCGCAAGGCCGTCGGACTTCCGGTCACGCTGGCGTTCGGCGGGATCGTGGGCCGGGCCGAGAACCGGGCGCTACTGGAGGAACTCGATCTTCCGTTCGAGCGGGCGGAGGATCTCGAATATCCGTCGACGGCGGCAGTAGCGCTGGTGGACACACAGCCCCGGGCCGGCAACAACTCACTGCCTCCAGGACAGATCGCCACGATCGTCATCGACCATCACCCGGAGCGGGCAGAGAGCTCGGCCGCCGCCTATTCCGACGTGCGCCCGGAGTACGGCGCGTGCGCTTCGATGATCGTCGAGTTTCTCCGGGCTTTGAAGCTGGAACCCGACCGACAGCTGGCAACCGCGCTGTTTTATGCGATCCAGTCGGAGACGATGGACCTGGGCAGGGAGGCATCACAGGCCGAGGTCGACGCGAGCGTGTTTCTGTACCCTCGGACCGATCCCGCCGCGATATCGCGAATCCGGCATGCCCGGGTGCCGCGTGCCGTGTATCGGTCCGTTCACACGGGTCTGGAAAATGCCTGGAGCCGGGGCGGTGTCGTGTGCGTTCCGGCCGGTCGGCTCGACTACCCGGATATCGTCGCCCAGCTGGCGGACCTGTTTCTGCGCGTCGATGGGGTGGAGTGGGTCATCGCCGCCGGACGATACAAGGACGGGTTGTATTTCAGCCTGCGGACCTTCGATCCGGGTGCTCACGCGGGTGACCTGGTCCGGGAGGTGGTCGGAAGCCGGGGCTCGGCAGGCGGTCACGGTGAAATGGCTGGTGCGCGAATCGACGTCGGGCGCTTGTCTCCCGACGAGTACGAGGAATTGCTGCAGTCGCTGTTCGAGGAATTCTGTGAGCAGCTCGGGGTGTCGGACCAACCGCGCGAGCCCCTGATCGAAACAGACGCGGCAGCAGAGCCAGAATCTGCGCCGGACCCGGACAGGGTCGACACTACGTGATCCGCGTCGGACTCACCGGGAGCCTCGGCGCCGGGAAAAGCACCGTCGGCCAGCTGTTCGAGCAGTGGGGTGCCGCGCGAATCGATGCGGACCTCCTGGCCCGCGAGGCCGTGGAGCCCGGGACCGAGGGCCTGGCCAGCATCAGCCGCGAATTCGGTTCCCAGGTGATCGCCTCCGACGGGGCGCTCGACCGCAGGGCCCTGCGCGGGATCGTGTTCGCGGATGCCGAAGCGCGGGCCCGCCTCGAGTCCATCGTCCATCCCGCCGTCGATCGGCTGCGGGAACAGAGAATGCGACAGGCGGAGCAAGGCGGCTTCGAGGTCGCGGTGCTCGAGATTCCGCTTCTGTTCGAGAAAGACCTGCGGGCCGAATTCGATTCCGTTGTTACGGTGGATGCCCCACCGTCCATCCGCAGCGCCCGTGTCGTATCGTCGCGTGGCATATCGGCTGATGAATTCCTCGCGATGGAGGCCGCCCAGTGGCCCGCCGGCCGTAAGCGGACGGCGGCGGACCAGGTGATCTGGAATCCGGGAGACAGGGAAGCACTCGAACTCGACGCACGTCGCGTATGGAATGCCGTGACGTCCATGCGTTCGGCATCAGAACTCGAAACCGCGACACGGTCAGCAGACGGCTCCGGGGTATGGCAGATCGACCTGCACATGCACACATCGGCGTCGAAGGACAGTCTGTCGGATCCCGCCGCGGTCGTCGAAAGGGCGCGAGCAGCCGGTCTGGACCGGATCGCGATCACCGATCACGACGAGATCGAAGGCGCCTTCAAGGCCCGTGCTCTCGCGCCGGACCTCGTAATCGTGGGAGAGGAAGTCCGCACTTCGGAGGGCCTGGACCTGATCGGGCTGTACCTGCGGGAGCACATTCGACCGGGCGGCAGTTTCCGCGAGACTGCGGAGGCGATCCGCTCACAGGGTGGCGTGGTCTACCTTCCACACCCGTTCGACTCCCACCGCGGGACCGACGAGGAATTCCTGGCCACCGTCGAGGACTGTGTGGATGCGGTGGAAGGGATCAATGCGCGCATTCACGATTCGGTGAGAAACGAGCACGCTCGGGCATGGGCGGCCGAACGGAATCTGCCGATCGGCGCCGGCAGCGATGCGCACATGGTGAGCGAAATCGGCCGGGTTCGAGCATTCGTCAGGCCGTTTTCAGGGCCGGGCGAGCTGCTCGCGGCGCTGGAGGTCGGCAGGATCGGAGGGAATTCCTCGAGTCACCTGGTTCACCTCGGGTCGACCTGGGCGAAGATCTGGAAACGGATCAGAGGGGAACGCTGATGTCCAACAGACAGGCCGAACTCGAGCGGATCATCAGTCGGCTCACGCCGGGCCTGAAGGTCGTGCTCACGACCCACGTCAATGCGGATGGTGATGGCGCCGGAAGTGAGGCAGCGCTGGCCGGCTGGCTTCGTCGTCGTGGGCTGCAGCCGGTAGTCGTGAATCCGACTCCGTACCCGGAGTCATTCGCGTTTCTTCTCGATGGAATCCCCGCCTGGACTCCGTCCGACGAGCAGGGCGAGACTGCGTTGCGCGAGGCCGACTTCTTCCTCGTCCTCGACACGGCAGAGCCCTCGCGGCTCGGGAACGTGTACGAACACCTGTCGGGCAGAGAGGTCCTCACGCTCGACCACCACCCCCCGTTCGGCCCGCCGCTCGGCGAAATCTCGGTGCGCGACCCCTCGGCCTGCGCCACAGGAGAGCTGGTCTACGATCTATTCCGGCTGGAGGGTACGGAGCCGACGCTCGCGGAGGCGGAGGCGCTGTACGTGGCGATCGTCACCGACACCGGCTCCTTCCGGTTCGCGAATACGACCGAGCGGACGCACGCCATCGCCGCCGACCTGGTGCGGATCGGTGTCGATCCCGAGGCCATGTATCGCCGGCTATACGCCACGTACACGCTGGAGGGGCTCGCGCTCACCCGGCGCGCCCTCGAAGCCCTGGAGGTGCACGAGGAGTTGCCCGTCGCGTGGATCAGTCTGAGCCCCGGTGACATGGCGATCACGGGGAGCACCAAGGATGATCTGGATGCGATCGTCGAATACCCGCGCCGCATTCAGGGTGTCGAGATCGCCGTCCTGTTCCGGGGGCTGCCGGACGGGCGCACCAAGGTGTCGCTTCGCTCGGCCGGCGACGCTGACGTGGCGGCCATCGCGCGCGAGCTCGGAGGCGGTGGGCACACCAAGGCCGCCGGGGCGCTGGTGAACCAGGATCTCGCCTCGACGCAGGAAGCTGTGCTGGCCGCGATTCGGAAGGTGCTCTGATCATCCTCTCTACCCCTGTACGCGGAGAGGCGACTCACGTAGATTCCTCTTCGTCCTGCCTGTCCACCGCCGATTCCGGCGGCGTCGTCTCCGTGTCATTTGAACCTGGAGGGTTCTTGTACGACGGGAACGGGACAAGCGGGCACCCCGCGATCGCTGCGGGCGTGGATTCAGATCTCGCAGTTCGGCTTCGAGCGCTGGGGCACAGCGTCTCACCGACCGAGATCTCCGACCTGTGGGTGTTTCCTCCCCTGCCGGATCTCGAGGATTCGGGAGACTTCGTTCTGTTCACTCGTGTTCTGCCCGATGAAATGCGCCGCGTCTGCAGAGTGGAATTTGCGGATCCGGTGGTGACCAACGGGACCGGTCAGCAGGCGAACGGTCGAAACGGAAACGGAAACGGCGTCGTCGGAAACGGTCATGCGGCCGGAAACGGCAATGGCAATGGGAACGGAACCAGCGTCGCCGAGAACGGCCACGATTCCGAAATTCCCGTCGCACATATCACCGAGTACGGGCGGGTACCGTCGAAACGAGTCCAGCGAGTCGTGGACGGGTTCCGCAGGCGGCTTGGGGATGATCGCGAGCCGCTCCACATCCGGGTCGACTGCCGCCCCGACAGCTGGCTTCGAATGTTGGCCCCGGAGTCCTCCGAAGGTTAGCTTCTCGCCCCGAATTTCGGGCCGGCGGTACAGCGCTGCCGGCCCCGCCCCGCGCTCGAAAGACCTGTGTCTGGAGATCGATGAACGAGCTCGAAATCGGAATAGCTGTGGCCTTCGCCGCCGGAGTGCTCTCGTTTCTGTCGCCCTGCGTGCTTCCGCTCGTTCCGTCCTACCTGTCATTCGTGAGCGGGGTGGGACTGGAAGAGCTGGAACATGGTGACGGTGACGTCCGCCGGACGGCGTTCATCCACTCGCTGTTCTTCGTGCTCGGATTCAGCCTCGTGTTTCTTGCACTCGGCGCGTCAGCCACGATCGTCGGTCGCCTGCTGCGGGAATACCAGGTGTGGATCGCCCGGATCGGTGGAGCCGTGATCGTTCTGTTCGGTCTGTATCTGCTCGGTCTCCGTCCGGGGATGTTCCTGCAGCGCGAGCGGCGCGTGCATCTGCGCGACAAGCCGCTCGGTTACCTCGGGTCGACCCTTGTGGGGATTACGTTCGGCGCCGGCTGGTCTCCCTGCATCGGCCCGATTCTCGGTGGGATCCTCACCTTCGCGGCGACACGGCAGACCATGACAGAAGGTCTCGTACTGCTGGGATTCTACTCGGCAGGTCTGGCCGTTCCATTCCTGGTCAGCTCGCTTGCACTGTCGTGGTTCCTGGCGACGTTCGACCGGTTCAAGAAGTGGATTCCGTGGGTCGAGCGGATCAGCGGACTGCTGTTGATCGGGGTCGGCCTGCTGCTGATGAGCGGTCGATTCACAGCGCTCGCCGCGTGGATGACCCGCTTCACCCCGAACTTCATCCTCGAACGAATCTGAGGCGAAGTCCCGTCGTCAGCCGGCCTCGATTTCTTCCACCAGTAGCTGGCGTTCGAGCAGACGAGCGTAGGTTCCCCCCCGGGAAAGAAGCTCCTGGTGCGTTCCGCTCTCGACGAGCCGACTGTCCTCGAGGACAAGGATTAGGTCCGCGTCGGCCACGCCGGACACCCGGTGAGACACCACGATTGAAGTTCGTCCCTGCATGTAGCCCTTGAGCCCCCGGAGGATGCGCTCTTCCGTGACGGTATCCACGGCCGACAAAGCGTCATCGAGGATCAGGACGGGGGCATCCCGCACCAGGGCACGGGCAATCGTGGCCCGCTGCTTCTGACCGCCGGACAGGTTTACGCCACGCTCGCCCAGCGGCGTCTCGAGGCCCGCTGGAAGATCGACGAGCGTTTCGGTGAGCGCCGCGATCTCGACCGCCTGGTCCACGTCCGTGTTGCCGGCGAGCTCGATGTTTCGACGCAGAGTCTCGCTGAATAGAAATGGATCCTGCGGCACCATGGCCACTGACCGCCGGAGCTCGTCCAGCTCCAGGTCACGCACGTTCACTCCGTCCAGGCTCACACTTCCGCGGGTAGTGTCGTACAGCCTCGGAATCAGCTGAACGAGGGAGCTCTTCCCACTCGCCGTTGCGCCGACCACGGCGACCGTCTGCCCCGCGTTGATCCGAAACGAGATCCCTTCGAGCACCCAGCGCTCCGTGCCCGGGTAGCGAAACCACACGTCGTCGAACTCGATGTCACCGCGAACGTCTGCCAGGATCACCGGGTGTTCTGGATCGGCGATCACTTCGGGCTCGGCAAACAGGGCATCGATCCGACTCATGCTGGCCGAACCGCGCTGGACGAGATTCGTGACCCAGCCGACCGCGATCATTGGCCACATGAGCAGCGTCAGATAGAACCCGAACGCAATGAAGTCTCCAACCGAGATCTGGCCATCGATGATCTGACGACCGCCGAGCCACAGCACGACGACGGCGGCGAGTCCCCCGAACAGCTGGAGAGTCGGGAAGAACCCTCCCCAGACCCTGGCCAACGCCATGTTGCGCGACATGTACTCACGATTCAGCGCAGCGAAACGTTCCGACTGATCCTGCTCACGCACGTAGGCTTTCACGATCCGAATCCCGGCCAGATTCTCCTGCGCGAAATTCGAGATCGTCGAAAACTGTTCCTGGATCTGCTCGAAGCGCGTATGAATTCGTCGTCCGAACCACACGACGGCGATCGGCAGGATGGCCATCGGGATCATCGCGAACAGCGTCAGGCTCGGACTGATCCAGATCATCAGGACGAGCGCAAAGACCGAAATCGTCGCTGTATTCACCATGTACATGATCGCCGGACCGGCGACCATGCGGACTGCCAGCACATCGTTGGTGGCCCTGCTCATCAAGTCGCCCGTGCGCCAGCGGTCGTAAAATTCCGGCGGCAACCGCAGCAGGTGGGCGAACAGGTCGTCGCGCAGGTCCGTCTCGATGCGGCGACTGATCCCGTTGAGCAGTTCGCGCATGCCGTAGCGGGCCACGCCGGCCAGCACCGCCGCTCCAACGATCAGCAGGGAATAGCGGAGCACGACGCTCGTGCTGAGCTCGATCGCCAGGGAATCTATCGCCTGGCGAATCAGCCACGGCCCGAGAATCGTGAAAAAATTGCCTACAACGACGAGCGCGAGCCCGGCGAGCAGGCCCAAACGATACGGGCGGAAATAGGGCAGGAGAGTACGAAACGCCTTCAATCCCCGGCTCCTCCCGTCCATTCCGCCGTGTGGCCCGATTCGAGCGTCGATGGTCAACGTGACCCGCGAGCGGGGAATATATATGTTGCCCCGATCCACAGGACCACCGCACGGCCGGTACCGGTCGAGTGGGAGGGCACCCAAGAGGAGAGTACTCGAGCATGAAGAAGATGGATCGCTGGACAGCCGCGCTGACGGCGCTGGCCCTGGTCATGATACCTGTTGCCTGCGGTGGTGACGGAGATGCCCAGGCTGACGTTGATCGCGAGATGGATCTCGCGCTGGCGCAGACAGATTCGGCGACACTCGCCGATCTGCAGAAGAAGATCGATGAGGGAATGGAGTCGAAGCAGCCGGGGGCACAGACCACGACACCGAAGTCGACTCCGCCGCCGACCACGACACCGAAACCGGCGCCGAAACCCGCTGCTGATCCGGGGCCACAGTTTGCCGAATACACGGTCGGGCAGGGTACCCGGTTCCAGGTGACGCTGGACCAGGAACTCAGCACGAAGTATTCGGCGGTCGGGGACCTGTTTACGACTACGACCCTCGCCCCTCTCATGGATGGCGACCAGGTCGTAATTCCGGCCGGAACGAAGATTCGAGGAGAGGTCACACAGGCGCAGGCGTCAGGCGGATCCGGCAAGCCGGCGACGCTTACGGTGAAATTTGACAACTTCACGGTCGAGGGGAAGACCTATCCGATCTCGCTGTCGATTGCCGAGGCCACGGTCGAGACCGTGGGCCGGGACGACACGGGAGACAAGGCTCTGAAGATCGGGGCAGGAGCGGCAGCCGGTGCGCTCGTCGGTCAGCTGATCGGGAAGAACACGGGGGCTACGCTTGCGGGTGCCGCGGTCGGTGCTGCCGCGGGAACCGGTTTGCAGATGGCGACCGAGGACGTGGACGCGATCATCCGCGAGGGCACGCAGATGACGGTGGAAACGGACTCTCCGGTCACGGTTCGGAAGAAAATCGGTTGATCCATTGAGCAGGGAGCCGGGTCTACGCGGCCCCGGCTCCCTGCCGCAATCCACCAGTCATACTTCGGCTCAGTAGCCGAGTGCGGACCCGTCTCTCCTCCGGTCCGCGGCCCCGTACCTGGTGCCATCCGGCGCGATCCAGATCGATTCCACGTCACCCGAGGTTCCTCCGCGCTCGCTCACTTCGTGACCCATGCCCCGCAGCGATTCAATCGTGCCGGCTTCCAGGCCGCCTCGTTCGTATCGGATCACGTCAGGTAGATTCTGGTGGTGGAAGCGAGGTGCGTCGACCGATGTTCTCACTGGCAGCCCGAAGTCGATGTGGTTCGTGACGATCTGGAATATCGAGGTAATGATCGTTGATCCGCCCGGCGTTCCCGTGATCAGTTCGGTTCTCCCCTCAGGGTTGATAACCACGGTTGGCGTCATGGCCGACAGCATCCGTTTGCCGGGAGCGATCGCATTCGCTTCACCCTGCACCAGCCCGTAGGCGTTCGGGACCCCGGGCTTGGAAGTGAAGTCGTCCATCTCGTTGTTCAGCAGGAAGCCGGCCCCACGAACCACGACGTAAGATCCGAATCCGCCGTTCAGCGTGGTGGTGACGGCCACGGCGTTGCCCGCCTCGTCCATGATCGAAAAGTGCGTCGTCTGGGTTGATTCCAGGGGCACCCGGTTGAACTCCTCCGACCTGGATGCACGCTGCGGGTCGACCGTCCCGG